>DATHTG010000280.1:0-12699 GCA_035463515.1 Candidatus Limnocylindrales bacterium | reverse complement strand
CGCTTCGTCGCGTCGTCCGGCGAAGGTCTTGTCTCGCTCGCACACCTCTAGGAGGCGGCGTAACTCTGCTTCGCGCAACACGGGCGGGGGCGCTTCTGGTAGACGCGGCGGCTTCATCCGGGCCATCGGGTTCTCTGTGATCTCGCCTTCTTCGGTCAGCCAGCCGAAGAAGCTGCGCAGCGCGCGGTAGCGGTTATGCGCCGTCGCCGGTGTCCAGCGGGCGAGGAGATCGGTGATGAAGGCCTCGATGCGCTCGCGACGCAAGTCGGCCACTGTCCGCGGTAGTCCCTCGGCCTCGAGGTAGCGATCAAGGCCGCGGACCGCCGCCGAGTACGTTGCAAGCGTGGCGGGACTCATCCGTTGCGCGGCGAGGTGCCGCCGCCACGAGGTCAGCAGTCCCAGGAGCTCGGACTCGGACGTATCATCGGCGGCGATGGCGTGACCGCTGGTGGTCATCGTTCTCCGGATGCGGGGGAGGGAAGGGCGACCAGCATATGCGATTCGAGCGCTGTAGGTCAGGTCGTCGAGGAGTGTGGACGGGTTATGTGTGATTCGCCCGCACGAATCGCCCGGGGAGTGGCGTAGTTGGCAACGCACGTGCTTTGGGAGCACGAGATCGTGGGTTCGAGTCCCACCTCCCCGACCACCCTTCCACGGCTCTCGTCCTATCGTTCGGCGATGCTTCCCGCCGAGCCGACCGAGGACGACATCGAGGGGATGGTGATCGACGCCCTCGATCGGCTTCCCGCGCCGTTCCGCGACCAGCTCGGCAGTGTGGCGATCGTCGTCGAGGAGGAGGCGTCGCCGGAGCAACTGGCCACCGCGCGGGCGCGCGGCCTGTACGGGCTCTACCAGGGCGTGCCCCGAACGGCGTGGTCAGCCGACGCGGCGCCCATCCCCAGCAAGATCACGATCTTCCGTGGCCCGCTCGTCCGCGCCAACCGGACTCCCGAGAGGCTCGCTGCGGCGGTGGCGGAGACCGTCTACCACGAGATCGCCCACCACCTCGGGATCTCCGACGCCCGCCTCCACGAGCTCGCGGCCCAGCGTCGCTCGGGCAGCTGACGTTCCGCTCTATTCGACCGCGAACAGCACCATCGGCGTTGCGATGCCTTTCAGCGTGTGCTCGCCGCGCTCGACGAACGTGATGCCGGATCCCTCGGTGAGCGTCCGGGTGATCGGCGACACCAGGATCTCGGATGCTCCGCCGGCCGCCATGATCCGAGCCAGCGCATGGATCGAGATGCCGCGGACGCCGTCGGCTGCCATCTCGATCTCACCGGTATGGACGCCGATGCGCACCTGCAGCTCGAGGCTGCGGACCGCGTCCCGGATGGCACGGGCGCACAGCACCGCGGCGGCGGCACTTTCGAACGACACGAAGAAGCCGTCGCCGGTCGTGTCGAGCTCGCGGCCGCGGAAGCGCTCGATCAGCGCGCGGACGACACGATCGTGGTCCGCGAGCAACTGGCGCCAGCGAGCATCGCCGAGGCGCGCGGCGGTCGGCGTCGAGTCGACGATGTCGGTCATGAGCATCGTCACGACGCTGCGCGAGAGCGCCGGTGGCTCGCCGAACTGTCCGACGTTGCCCGACACGTCGATGATGTCGGCCGGCTCGTCGCCGACGACCCATGCGTCGTGCCCGGGCGGGATGTCGAAGACGTCGCCGGGGCCGAACTCGTCGACCGTCGGCTGATCGGCGAGCTGGACCGCGAACCGGCCCGCGATGAGCACGTGCACGTGGTGTGCCAGGCACCATTCCGTCCCCACCACGGGCTTGACGTCCTCTGACCACCGCCAGCCAGGCTCGAGCGTGGCTCGGCCGACGGCCAGCGACCCGATCTGGGCCATGGATCCGACGGCGCGGGACAGCGGCCGATGATTGGCCGGGTCGTTGAGGCTCGCGCGCTGGACTCGCGTCATGGACGGTTCATAGCACGGATGACGCGATCGCTGCGATCGCGAACGCGCCGATCAGCAGCCCCGAGGCGATGTTCACGCGGCGAAGGCCGCCGGTCGTCAGTCGCGTCCGGAGCGCGCCCACGATAGTCGTCAGGACGACCCACCACAGCGCAGAGCCACCGAAGACGCCGAGGGTCAGCAGCGTCGCCCCTGTAAGGTCGTCGCCAGTCACCCCCAGCCCGACGAAGAGTGCCGCGAACGACAGGATCGTCATCGGGTTGGTGAGGGTCAGTCCGAGCGTGCTCACATACGCCCCCGGAAGGCCGCGGCGCGCGGCGCCGGCCTCCGCCGCTGCCTCGCCAGGAACGGACCGGAGGGTCCGCCAGGCGAGCCACAGCAGGAACAGCCCGCCGACGATGCCGAGCGCGCGGCGCCAGTCGATGAGCAGATCGGTGATCGCGGTGAGGCCGAACGCGGCGATCGCGCCGTACGTCCCATCGGCCGTCGCGACGCCCATGCCCGATACGAGCCCGACGACGCGTCCCTCCGCCAGCGTCCTGCGAATGACGAGCAGGCTGATCGGACCGACGGCGGCGGCGATCGTGAAGCCGAGGACGAGTCCTCGGACGAACAGTGTTGGATCCATGGTGTCGACTCCGTCATACATAGCAAAACGCCCTCGGCGCTGTGCCGAGGGCGTTCCTCTCAGATCCGTGGCTGGCGCCCTCGCGGGCGCGCGACATCAGGTCGAGCGGGCCCTCGCGGGCTGCGGCTGCGACCGGGTCGCGATGCTGCGGACGGCGTGATGCATCGCCCGGAGGGTGGGGCATCGACCCGATGGATGTCAACGGTCTCGCTTGGGAGGGCCGGTATCATCCCGGAATGGACAGCCCCCGCCGCGGCCTCCGAGCTCGTGGCCACCGCTCGAGCTCCACAGCGACCGACGCCGCGGGACGACCCGCGCTCGCGCCCGTCGACCACGATCGATTTCCGGATCGCGAGACCCGGCGCGCGATCGACGGCGGCAAGGCCAGCCAGAGGTTCCGGGACCTCCTCGCGGAGGGCGGCCCGATCCTCGCCGACGGCGCGATGGGGACGATGCTGTTCTCGAATGGCCTGCAGTTCGGCGATCCGCCCGAGGTCTGGAACCTGTCGCATCCCGACGTCGTTCGCCGCATCCAGCGGGGATATCTCGAAGCCGGGTCGCGGATCCTGCTGACCAACACGTTCGGCGGCAACCGGCTCCGCCTCGGGCTGCACGGTCTGAGCGAGCGGGTCGACGAGCTGAACCGGACCGCGGCCATCCTCGCCCGGGCCGAGGTCAACGCCGCGGGCGGGACCGCCCTCGTCGCCGGCGACATCGGTCCCAGCGGCGAGATCGTCCAGCCGCTCGGGACGCTCGACTACGAGATCGCGGTCGACGTCTTCCGCGAGCAGGCGGCGTCCCTGGTCGCCGGCGGCGTCGACCTGATCTGGATCGAGACGATGTCCGATCTCAACGAGATGAAGGCAGCGATGGAGGGCGTTCGGCGGGCCGCCCCAGGTATCGCGCTGGTCACCACGATGACGTTCGACACCCGCGGGCACACGATGATGGGCGTGTCCCCGGAGCAGGCGATCGAGGCGATGGTCGCGTGGGGCGCCGACGCGGTCGGTGGCAACTGCGGTAACGGGCCGGACGAACTGGTGCCGGTCATCGAGCGCATGCGCGCGGTCGATCCCGACGCCGTCCTCGTCGCGAAGTCGAACGCGGGGATGCCGGAGCTTGTGGATATGCGGGCCGTCTATCGCGCCGACCCGCCGTCGATGGCGGCCTACGGCATCCAGCTCCACGACGCCGGTGCGCGCATCGTCGGTGCCTGCTGCGGCAGCTCGCCGGATCACCTGCGCGCGATGCACGACGCGCTGATCCCCGCCGCTCGCTAGCCCGCTCGTGCCGCAACGGCCACTCAAGGTCGGCGTCCAGCTGCCCGAAGTCGAGCGAGAGACTCGCTGGACGGAGCTCCTCGACATGACCCGCGCGATCGAGGACCTCGGGTACGACTCGGTCTGGCTGGGCGAACACCTTCTCTATCGGTGGCCGGACAGGCCGTCGCGTGGACCGTGGGAGGCGTGGTCGATGCTGGCCGCGATCGCCGCTATGACGGACCGCGTCGAGTTCGGGCCCCTCGTCGCGTGCACCGCATTCCACAACCCGGCCGTCCTGGCGAAGCAGGCGACGACCATCGACGAGATCAGCGGCGGGCGGCTGATCCTCGGCCTCGGCGCCGGCTGGAACGAGACGGAATTCCGGGCCTTCGGCATCCCGTTCGACCATCGGGTGGACCGGTTCGAGGAGGCGTTCACGATCATCCGCACGCTCCTCCAGGAGGGAGCGATCGACTTCGACGGCCGGTACTACCAGGCTCGCGACTGCGAGATCCTGCCGCGAGGGCCGCGACCCGGCGGCCCGCCGCTGATGATCGGCTCGAACGGGCCGCGGATGCTCCGGATCGCAGCGCCCCACGTCCAGTCCTGGAACAGCTGGTTCGCCGACATCGGCAACCGGCCGGACGGGATCGCCCACCTGCGCGACGTCGTCGACGCAGCGTGCCGCGATGTCGGTCGGGACCCGGCGGATATCGAGCGAACCGTGGCCGTCCTCGTCCGCTTCCCGGGCGGCACCGGCAGGATCCAGGGCAGCTACGCGGAGGCGCCACCTCCACCGCTCGAAGGTGACCCGGAGTCGCTGGCGGAGACCCTGCGCGGATATGCCCGGGAAGGCATCGGTCACGTCCAACTGGTCATCGACCCGATCACGCGATCGTCGATCGAGGCGTTCGCGCCGGTGCTGCGTCTGTTGGACGGCTAGGCAGCGGGTACCAAAGTAGGGTCGACGCGCGCCCGTCCACTCCCGAGAATCGCGCGGCCATGGCCACATCCCGTCTTCGGACGGCGCGGACCGTCACTGTCCTGGTCGCCGCTGCTGTGCTCGCCGCCGCGTGCGGCAGCTCGGCACCGAGCGCCTCACCGACGCCCGTGCCGACGCCGCTCGCCACCCCGAACCCGCATCTCCCCAGCCCAGCGACGGCCAAGCAGGTCTTCGCCGGCCTGGGTAAGGCCGGGCTGTCGATCACGGCGAACACGGCGACCCTCGGCGCCGACGGCAGTGACGTCGTGACCAAGATCTTCGCCACGTACCTTGGCTGGCCGCTGGACGTCACGGAATACCGATCGGCGAAGGCCCTCACGGCCGTCGTCGACTGGCCCGACGGCGAGGCGCCCGGCAAGGGCGAACCGCCGATCGCCCTCGCCGGCATGAACATCCTCATCACGTGGGGGCCGACGCGTTCCGGCCACGCGCCGGGCAAGCTCAACGGCCGTCAGGTGGAGGCGCTGACAGACCTCGTGAGCGCTGCCGACGTGCTGCTGTCGCCGCTCAGGACCCGCTCGAGCGTGCCCGTCCGGGTGACCGCGGCAAAGCCTGATGCGAGCGCCGCCCCGTCGCCGTCGCCGTCCTGAGACCGCCCTCCGGGACGCGTTCCACGAACGGGGTCCCCGCACGACCCTGACGCCGTATCTTGTCGGCATGACCGACGTCGCCCGGCCGCGACCGCGCGCGATCTCGACCCGCGCCGAAGAGGTGTCGGACCTCGACAAGCGGATCATCGAGCACCTGCAGGCCGACGGTCGTCGCCCGTTCACCCAGATCGCCGCGGAGCTCGGCGTGAGCGAAGCCGCCGTCCGGGCTCGCACCAACCGCCTGATAGAGCGCGGCATCCTCCAGGTCGTCGGGGTGACCGACCCGCTCAAGCTCGGCTTCCAGCAGATGGCGATGATCGGCATCCGCTGTGAGAGCGACCGGCTCGTGGCGGTCGCGGAGGCGGTCGCGGAGATGCCGGAGGTCGACTATGTCGTCATCACCGCCGGCACGTACGACCTGCTGATCGAGACGGTCTGCGAGGACAACGAGGCACTGCTGCGGTTCCTCACCGAGCGACTGCGCTCGATCGACGGCGTCAGGGACACCGAGACGTTCGTGTACCTCCGGATGGTCAAGCAGACATACCAGTGGGGCACGCGCTAGGAGCGTCGCCCGCGCGCACCTCCATCCGCATCACACCGTCGCGTCAGCGCACCACGCCGTTCGGATGGCGCCAGCGGGCACCAGCCGATTCGGCCAGGACCCGGTCTAAGATGGCCGCGTGTCGCTGGAGCCCATCCTTGCGCTGATCGTCGTCGCCGTCATCGCGAATGTCGTGGTGATGGCCGCGCTCGTCGCGTCGCCGACGATCGGGCGGATCCGCTCCGCGACGCGATACGACGACGCCACCGACACCCGATCGGAACGCGCACTGGCCGCGGCGGCGGTGGTGGGCCGCGGCGACGACGGCCGGGCGGTGGCGGACGACGGCGAGACCATCCGCACATACGACCGGGTCGTCCGCATCGCGTCGTGGGTGTTCCTGCTCGCCGTCACGACGATCGTCGGCGTCACGGGGCTGTGGCCCGACAGCCAGACCGCGATCTTCCTGCTCCTCGCATTGGGCGGCGTGTTCGTCCTGGTCATCCATGACCTGCTGCCCTCCACCGCGCTCGGCCCGGCCAAGTTCGTGCTCGAGGGATCGGTCGCGATCACGGTAGCGACGGTGCTCGTCGCGCTCACCGGGGGCGCCGCGAGTCCGTTCTTCTTCGTCTACCCGCTGATCGTCGGCGGGGCGGCACTCGTCGTCTCGCCGCCGGTGACCCTCGGGCTGGCGGCCACAGCCGCGATCGGCTACCTGCTGGCGGTGATGCTCGGGTCGCCACCGGACGCTCTCTCGAACCCGATCACGGTCGCGACGGTCGGCATCAACCTCACCGCGATGGTGTTGCTCGCATACATCGCCACCGTCATCGCCCGCGAGCAGCGCAGCACGCGCGACGCCGCGATCCGCCTCTCGACCATCGACCCGCTGACGTCGCTGTTCAACCGCGGCTTCTTCTTCGCGGCCCTGGAGCGTGAGATCGCCCGTAGCGCGCGATCCGGCCGGGGGTTCTGCCTGCTGATGATGGACCTCGACGAGCTCAAGGCGATCAACGATCGACTCGGCCACTTCCACGGCGACCGCGTCCTCGCCGCCGTCGGTCAGGTCGTGAGCGACGGGGTCCGGCGGATCGATACGGCCGCGCGGTACGGCGGCGACGAATTCGTCGTCCTCCTGCCGGAGACCGACCCGACGGGCGCCTTCGTCCTCGCCGAGAAGATCCGGATCGGGGTGAACGACCTCGAGCTCAACCTCCCCGAGGAGGCCGTCCGACCGTCGTTGTCCGTCGGCGTCGTGTCCTATCCGGACGACGGCCAGACGGCCGACGAGCTGATGATCAGTGCCGACCGCGCGATGTACACGAGCAAACGGGCCGGCAAGAACCGCGTCACCGGGGTCAGCGTCCCCGACCCTTCCGGGGTGGCCTCGAAGGCTTGACGCGCGGCGCCTCGACCGTCCACCGCCAGGCCATGGCGACGCTGGCCGGGCGTTCCGGAGCGGCGAGGGGCGGATCGACGCCGACGACCGCCGCGAGGTTGAACGCATCAGGCGGGGCGGTCTGTGGCTCGAGGCAGATCGCATCGTCCCGCTCATCGAAGACGACCCAGAACGGCGCCGTCGAGCGGAGGTCGAGGGCGAGCACGCCCGGCCATGTCAGCCGTGGCGGCAGGACGACGTCGGTGAACGTGTCATCCCAGGGACGTGGCGAGGGCGGGACGACGGCGCCCGTCGGGAGCCCGTCGGGCCCGCGGAGGTACATCCCGTTAGCCTCGAACTCGAGGCGGGCGTCCGCGCCATCGAGCGACCGACGGAACCACGGGTGCCAGCCGAGCGCGACGGGCATCGCGTCACGTGCCTCGACCTCGAGCGTTGCCTCGAGGCCGCCCCGGACGAGCGTGACGGTCTGGACGACCCTTCCCCGGAACGGCCAGTCCGGCCCGAGGTCGGTCGTGAGCGCGGCGTGCTGCGTCGTGACCGACACGACGTCCCAGATCCGATCGAGCACGGTCCCGTGGATGGCGTTCGGCGGCATCGTCAGCGGCAGCTGGTGGATCCGGCCGCGGAACAGGAATCGACCGTCGCGGATCCGCCCGGCGAACGGTGCCATCGGGTAGCAGCCCCACCAGATCGGGCCCTCGCCCTCGGTGACGAGGAGCTCGTGCCCGCCGACGACCAGCGACGCGAGCCGCCCGCCGGCCCTAGGATCGATCGTCAGGCGTACGTCGTCGTCCTCGAGGACGACCCGATCTGCTTCCCCCGATCCGCCCCCGCTCACCCCGCCATCGTCATGGCGAGGGTGGGTCGGAGGAGGTACGGCGGGAGGAACGCCGGGATGTTCGAGAACGGCAGCACATCGGGGTGGAGTTCGATGCCGAGTCGATCGGCCATGAACGCGCGGCGAGCCTGGATCCGGCCCCACGCGTCCGGGTAGGCGTGCGCGAACGCATCGCGCAGCGACGCGTCGGCAAGCGCGAGCCCGTCCTCGATGTTCGTCGTGAAGTACGGCGTCCCGGTCGCCGGGATGATGTCGACCTGGAATGCCATGCCCGAGCGCAGCTCGATCGTCGAGCCGGAGCGGATCGGCGAGTTGACCCATTCGTCGAGGCCGATCTGGTGTCCGGGGTTCAGGAAGATCCCGAAGAAGGGGTCACGGAGATGGCGGTCGATGATGTCGTGCAGCGCGCCACCGGTCTGGCCGATGTGCAACGCGCCATACCAGTCCGCGACGGCGGCGAAATACGGCGCGACCAACCTTTCCACGTAATCGCTGACGCCGTCCGGCAGTCCGCTCGCGTCGTCGACCACGAACCCTGCTCGACAGTTCAGCGCGCCCCAGATGCCGAATGCGACCGTGAACGGGTCACCGCGCTCGATCGTCCGGTCACCAGGGCTCAGGAGCCCGAACGCCGCCCGGGGCCCGGCCGTGAGCATCACGTGACACGAGAGCGGCGTGCCATCCCAGCCCAGCAGCGCGACCGCATCGCGCTCGCGGAGACCAGGACGGAGGCCGCGGATCAGCGAGCGGACGCCGCTCGACGTCGTGCAAGCCGCGGCTTCCATCGCGGCCAGCTGCTCGACCTCGTTGATCACCCGGAGGCCATCGGCGGCGTCGATGAGCAGGTCGTTCGCGTTCTCGACGGCGCCACCCGACCCGACGATGTGCCGAAGCTCGTCGGCGAGGAACGACGGGATGTCGAGCATCGCTCGCTCCGCGTACGGCTTCCAGCCGATCACGCCGACGCGCGACCCGTTGCGGATGCCCTCGTCGCCGAAGATGTCGGCCAGCGGCCGCGACCGATCACGAGGCTGGCTGGGCAGGCTGAGATCCTGGAACCGATGTCGTCGCATCGGGAGCGGTGCCGCCCCGGCTGCCCCGTAACACTCGTTGCCGACGAGGATCGCAGGCTCGCCGGTCGGCGCCACGACCGCGATCGCCTCCTCGAACCGCGGGTCGAAGCCCGTCAGCCAGGCGAGGTTCGCGCTGTGCTCGCGGTCGGCGTAGACGACAAGCCGGTCGTAGCCCGCCTGATCCATCCGATCGCGCAGCCGCTCGAGCCGATCCGCGTATATGCGTGCAGGGACCTCAGGCGTCGCGGACGCCCGCCCGAAGTCGGGCAGGTCGACCTCGGCGAGACGAGCCTGGCGCACGGTCGTCATGTCGATGCCTACGGTGCCACGGGATCGACGGCCGGTGCGCCCCGTCGGACGGTCACGATCTGGTCGGCCTCGGCGGGCAGCCACGGCCCGACCTCACCGTCCGGCCACGTGACGCGGATCTCGGCCTGGGTCGCCGCGCCGAGGCCGAAGTGGAGCGGGACAGCGGCGCCGCTCGCGTGGCCGCCGCCGATCGTGAGCTCGCGCTCGACCTGTCGGTCGCCGACCTTGACCGCCACCCATGCGCCGACCGAATCGTGGTTCGGCGCGTCCTGATCGAGATCCACCGCCAGCCAGTGGCCCATCGGCGCGGGCTGCGCGCCAGTGCCCGTCCCGACGTTCCGCCAGACCTGGACGTCCGCGTTCCGGAAGACCTCGACCAGATCCAGCATCCCGTCGAGGTTGAGATCGACCAGCGCGGCGCCACGCCCGCGGTCATACCGGACGATGCCGGCGTCCACACCGCCCTCCCGGAACGTCCCGTCGGCCTGCCCGATCAGGAGATTGCTCGGGTCCTTGGCGGCGTAGTCGGGCTGCTGACCGACGTTGCCCTTGCTCACGAACAGGTCCGTCAACGTGTCGTTGTTGACATCCGCGAACTCGGCGTGCCACGCGGTCGATGCGTTCGGATCGCCGCCGATGTACGGCCGATGGGCGGTCGCTCCCCGGCGCAACGCGATGTCCGAATAGCGTGGTTGCGACGGCCCGTCGGCCAGCGTCTGGAGCTTGTTGTCGCCCTGACTCGTCAGGTAGATCTCGGGGTACCCGTCGCCGGTGATGTCCTGGCTGGCGATGCCCATGCCCCAGATCTTGAGGGTCTGCCAGCCATCGTCGGGGCCATAGAGACGAGGTGCCTGGCCAGGCTCCATCCGCCAGAGCTGTTCCTCGCCGACATCGCGGTAATACTCGCGGTCGTTGGAGACGCGCAGGTCGCGGCGACCACTCCGGCTCCAGTCGCTGAACAGCATCGACAGCGTGCAGTAGCTCGGCGTCAGGGCGATGGCCGGGGCGAAGCCCGTGCCGGACATCGCGGGGCGGACGAGCGCGTCGTCCTCGCAGCCGGTCGCGTTGCCATGCGCATCCTCGACCACGTAGTCCCCGAACGCCAGGGTGGGCAGCGCGGCGTCCGCCGTTTCCCAGGTGGCACTGAAGGCGACCGTCCAGCCAGCGCCGGCCTCGATGCCCCAGCGCTGCTCGGCGCGCTCGAACCGGCAATCGCCGAGTCCACGGAGCACGACCTCCTCGCCGTGCCTCAGGACGACCAGGTCGAGCGTCCGGTCGCCGTCGATGTCGAGCGGGTAGGCGCCGGTGACGGCGGTCAGATCGGTCGATACGTCACTGACTCGCTCGAACCGCAGCGCGCCGGCGATCGGGCTGGCGTTCCGGAACAGGGCGGCCCGGTCGGCGCCGCCGGCGATGTACATGTCCGCCAGCCCATTCCCGTCGCAATCGAAGGTCGCCAGGCCACCACCGACCAGGTATTCGACGTCGCCGCCGAAGCGATGCGAGACCCCCGCCGCGACGCCCTCCTCGACGAGATGTGGGGCACTGGCCATGCCACCACCGGAGACGGCCGGGCGCGACCCGATGAGCCGGTACGCGAGCAGGCTGGCGCTCACCATTAGCAGCACGATGAGCGTCCCGAGCGCAGCAAGGCGGCGACCACCGATGCGCCGTACGCCGGAGGGAGTCGTCACGCTCGAGAGTCTCCGATCGCGGTGGGGGACGAGCCGGACGGGTATTAGAGCACAACGTACACAAACCCCCTTGACCCACCGCGTCGGCGCCGCCATCCTCGGGCTCCGTCTTGCCCGACCTTGGAGGAGGGGATCGCGCGATGACACTCCGATCGCGGCGAAACACGCCGGTCGCCCCGTTGCTGAGCGGCCTGGTTCTCGCGACCGTCCTGACCGCCGGCTGCGCCGATGCGAAGCCCCCCTTCGAGGCCGAGGCCTGCACGCGCGGGGACCTTGGCGGTGAGTCCGTCGCCCGGGTGTGGGACGAGCAGACCCTGGCCCTCATCCGCCAGGTCGTGCCGGCGCCGACCGTCCACGCCCGGAACCTCTTCCACGTGTCCGCGGCGATGTGGGATGCCTGGGCCGCGTATGACAAGACGGCCGACGGCTACTTCGTGACCGAGAAGCAGACGGCGTCGGACGTGAAGGCGGCCCGTGAGGTCGCGATGAGCTATGCCGCGTACCGACTCCTTCTCTGGCGATACGGGACGGTCTCGGACCTCGCGGTCGCCGCGGACCAGCTCGGTCAGACGATGACGAGCCTCTGCCTGCGGACCGACTTCGGATCCACCGAGGGCGATAGCCCAGCGGCGCTGGGCAACCGCATCGCCGCTGCGGTCATCGCGTACGGCGAGACCGACGGCGCGCACGAGGAGGAGCGGTACAAGGCGTCCGATTACACGCCCCGCAACGACCCGCTCGTGGTCGCGGAGCCGGGGACCGTCATGAAGGACCCGAACCACTGGCAGCCCCTCGCCCTGGACAAGCAGCTCTCGCAGAACGGCTTGCCGATCCCGGGCCAGGTCCAGTCGTTCATCGGCCCGTACTGGGGCCACGTGACGTCGTTCGCGCTGCCGCCGTCGGACCAGGGCACGCCCATCGACCCGGGTGAGCCACCACGGCTCGGTGACGCCGCCACGGACCAGGAGTTCAAGGACGAGGCGGTCGAGATCATCCGGCGCAGCCACCTCCTCGACGCCACGAACGGGGTCACGATCGACGTGAGCCCCGGCGCCTTCGGCAACAACACGCTCGGCACCAACGACGGCCACGGCCACGCGGTCAACCCCGCCACCGGCCAGCCATACGAGCCGCATGTCGTCCTCCAGGCGGACTTCGCGCGCGTCCTCGCCGAGTACTGGGCCGACGGTCCGAAGTCGGAGACACCGCCTGGTCACTGGAACGTCATCGCCAACGACGTGTCTGATGCCCCCGGCTTCGAGCACCGGATCGGTGGGCAGGGCGAGCCGGTCGACCGGCTCGAGTGGGACGTCAAGCTGTATCTCGCGCTCAACGGGGCCGTGCACGACGCGGCGATCGCTACCTGGGGCGCCAAGGGCTTGTACGACTCGGCGCGGCCGATCTCGCAGATCCGGTACATGGGCGGCAAGGGCCAGTCG
>DATHTG010000279.1:0-4333 GCA_035463515.1 Candidatus Limnocylindrales bacterium | reverse complement strand
CGGTCCGGCGCCGACGGCGCCTCTGGAGGTCGCATGACGGCTGCGTCCGTGCCCGCCGCCCCATCCATGTTCGCTGTCTTCCGGAAGCGTGATTTCTCGCTGTTGTGGCTCGCCCAGCTGATCTCGACCGCGGGCTCAGCCCTGACGGACCTCGCGGCGGGCATCTACGTCTACCGGATCACCGGATCGGCCCTCGCCGTCGGCCTGACGCTCATGGTGACGGCCGTCCCGAGCCTCATCGTCGGCCTGCTGGCAGGCGTCTTCGTCGATCGCCACGACCGAAAACGGATCCTGATCGTGACGTGCCTGATCCAGGCGGTCATCGTCGGCCTGATCGCCGTCGTCATCGGCATCGACGCCCTGGCGATCCCTGGCCTCTACGCCCTGCTGCTCCTCAACGCCGGCATCAAGCAGTTCTTCGATCCGGCCCACGACAGCCTGATCCCCGAGATGGCGAGCGACGAGGAGCTGGCCGCCGCGAACTCGTTCCTGTCGATCGCCGCCTTCGGCTCCACCGCGATCGGCTTCGCCGGCGCCGGGATCCTCGCGAGCATCGACCTACGCGTCGCATTCATCATCGACGCGATCTCGTTCGTGGTCTGCGCAGTCCTGATCACCCTGATGGGCCGCTATCCGATGCCGATGCCGGACGATGAAGCGAACGTCGACGTCATCGTCGCCAACCTCAAGGCCGGCCTCGGCGCGCTGTTCGGCACGCAGGTCCTTCGCTCACTCTTCCTGGTCGGCGCACTGATGTTCTTCTCGTTCGGGCTGTGGAACGTCCTACTGCTGCCCATGTCCCTGCGTGAACTCCATGCGACGGAGTTCGAATACGGATTGCAGGAAGCCCTGACATCGGTCGGCTTCGTGATCGGCTCGCTGTTCATGGCGCGCTTCTCCGGCCGCCTCCCGGAATCGGTCTGGGTCTTCGTGGGCCTGCTCGGCATGGGCATCTGTGGCGTGGCCTACGCCTCGGCCACGTCGATCCCGCTCGCGATCCTGCTCGTGATGATCTCGGGCTTCCTCAATTCGCCCACATCGGTCGCCCGATCCGTCCTGCTCCAACGGAACACGCCGCGCGACCTCCGAGGCCGGGTCTTCTCGGCGTATTACGTGATGCGCGATGTCATCTTCTTGCTCGGCATGGCCGGCGCCGGCCTGGCCGACGTCGTCAACGTCCGGATCCTCATCGCCTTCGCCTCGGTCCTGCTGTTCGGCGCCGCGGTCTACGCGCTCTTCGCTCCGGGTCTCGGGTTGGCCTCGGTGCGCGCGGCTCGCGCGCGGCTCGAGGGCGCGGCCGATGCACCGGCTCTCGCGGGGACTGCGTTCAGACCCGCGACCCTCGCGGACTTCGACCTGCTGATCGGCAAGCTGCCGACGTTCGCCCGCCTCACGCCACAACAGCGCGAGGCGTTCGTCCGCGACGCCCAGGTGCGCGAGGTCCCCGCAGGGACGAGGATCGTGGAGCATGGGGACACCGCATCCGCGGCGTACTTCATCCTCGACGGGTCGGCGACCGCCGGCATCCCCGAGGACGGTGGGTATCGCGGGTTGTCGACGATGGGCGAGGGCGACTTCTTCGGCGAGATCGCGGCCCTCACAGGCAGCCCGCGGACAGCCGACGTGGTCGCCGACGCCGACTCGACGCTGCTCGAGGTGCCCGCCGAGGCGCTGCGCTCGACGATGACCGTGCCGGAGATCCAGCGGCTCGTGTTCTCGACGCTGACATCGCGCCTGATGCGCACCGAAGCGGCCGACCTGCCGCGTCTCGCCGGTCCGGACCAGGAGGCATTGCGCGACCTGCGGACGCCGCGACCGAGTGTCGAGGCCCTGCCACGGTCGTACACCGGCGAGGCCGCTTCCTGAGAGTGTCTCCTACCTGACAGCGCCGCCGTCACGCATGGGCTTCCAGCCCGCTGGCGGAGGGGGCGTACAGTGTCGCCAGATACATCACCCTTCACGGAGAGGAAGGACCCGTTCGATGAAGAGGATCAAGCTCCCCAAGGACTCGCTGGTCGAGCCGGAGGAGTCGAGGGGCCCGGAGGGCTTCATCGACGAAGGCGACGTCGAGGGTCATGGGATCCCGGTCACGGCTCCGCCCAGCCTCGGACAGCAGCTTCCCGGTCACGGTGGCGAACTGACGCCGACCGACGCCGACGAGGCCCAGGCCGAATAACCCCGCGCCCCGTCACGAGATAGCGACCGCCCGGCACCCGCCGGGCGGTCGATCGTTTCCGGGCGTCGATCGGGATTTCAGCCGGCGGGTGACGCCGTGGCGGCGAGCAGCGCCTTGATCTCGAACGGCGACGCCTGCGGGTAGCGGGATCGGAGCCGAGCCGCATGTCCGGCGAGGTGCGGCGCGGCGAAGGAGTTGCCGGTCGCCCGGATGCGCGCACCGTCGCGCCACGCGACGTCGACGTCGACGCCGTATGCGCCGAACTCCACCGGCGGCGCGGGGTTGTAGAACCAGATATCCGGGTCCGGGATGTCGTGAGCCGCGACCGACACTACGCTCGCGAAGAGGGACGGGTACGACGGTCCAGGCACGTTGTTGGCGGCACACACGAGCAGCGTGTTCGCGAAATACGAGCGGTCGGCGATGTCGTGGAAAGCGGAGAACATCGACTCGCTCCGCGACGACAGGCTCAGGTTGACGACCTCGATGCCCTCCCCGACGGCCCATTCGATCGCCGCGCCGAGCGCCCGCCCCTTGCCGCGGTTGTCGGCGCCGAGCATCCGGACCGAGACGATGTCCACGCCGGGGGCGATCGCGGCGACGATCCCGGCACACGCCGTGCCGTGCCCGACGAGATCGCGTGCCTCGGGGTCATCGGCGACCAGCGCATCGTCTCCGTCCAGGTCGACCCGGACGTGGCGCACGACACGGCCGGCGACGGCCGGGTGGCCACCGTCGACGCCTGAATCGACGATGGCGACCGTCACGCCGCGACCATCGGCAGCGCCGAAGACCTCGGCGCGGTCCAGCAGTGCGAAGGGAGCGTCCGTTCGGCCGAGCCCGTGACGCGCCTCGGCAGCGAATGCGTCGCCCCAGGCGGGGAGCGGGAGCGTCATCGAGGTCGCCGCCCTGCCAGCCCGTGTCGGAGCAACGCGTCCAGCCAATCCACGACGAGGTCCATCGCCTCGGGATCGGCCTCGCGAAGGCGGACGATCCGGTCGGCCAGTCGCCAGGTCGGGTCGTCATCGCCGGGAAGGCCGGCGATCGCGCGACTGATGAGCGCATCGGCGGCGGCGTCGTCCTCGGTGGTGGAGGTCCCCGCGAGTCCTCGGAGGCCGCGTTCGAGCAGTGTCCCGACGTCGCGCGTCAGCCGGGTCTGTCCGAGGGCCTGGGCGACCGCCTCGGCGACGGCCGTCGCGACATCGATGTCGTGCAGCGTGAACGTGCCGCTCTGTGCGTCGAGCGCCTCGAGCACACCGATGGCGCCGGCCGCATCCACGATCGGTACCGCCAGCAGCGACGATGGGACGTAGCCGGTCGCCTCCGCCACGGACCGCTCGAAGCGCGGGTCGGCCGAGACGTCGGCGACCGCCAGCGGCTGGCCGGTCGTGAACGCGTACCCGGCGATACCGACGCCCGGGTCGAGCGCGACGCCGACGATGTCGCCCGCCGCCGGACCGGCCGCGGCGCGGAAGACGAGGCGGTCAGCGGCGGGTTCGTACACGGCGATCGAGGCTGCCTGCGAACCGAGCGCCGCGACCGCGACGCCGGCCAGCGACGTGAGGAGCGCTTCCTCGGTCGCGGGCGTCAGCCGATCGGCGGCCGCGAGCCGGGCGGCGATCGCCGCGAGGACGCGCTCGACGCCACCCGGGTCGAGCGTCATCGCCGTGCGGACACGGCGAGCCGCGCGGCGTCCGGGATCACGAGCTCGTCGCCATCGAACCGGACGAGGCCTTCATCGACGAGATCGGCGAGGAGCCGGTTCACGGACTGGCGCGATCCACCGATCATCCCGGCGAGCTCCGCCTGCGTGTATGGCCACGGCAGCCGGTGCTCACCCGTGAGCTCGTCGGCCGTTCCCGGGTCGCCACCCCCGGCGATCGCCAGTGTCCTGAGCAGGTGTCGGGCGAGCCGGCCCGGGAGATCCAGGAAATGCAGATCCTCGACCTGTGCGGTGAGCCGGCGGATCTCGCCCGCGAGCGTCGTCATCAGCCGACGCCGGAGCGCAGGCTGCTCGTCGACGAGCGCATCGAATGCGTCGCGGCGGAGCACGTGCGTCTCGGTGGCATCGAGGGCCACCGCCGTCGCGGACCGCGGTGCACCGTCGAGCAGCGACAGCTCCCCGAAGAACCCGCCCGGGCCGATGGTGGTGAGGAT
>DATHTG010000278.1:0-1672 GCA_035463515.1 Candidatus Limnocylindrales bacterium | reverse complement strand
CTGGTTCTCGCCGATGACCACGCGCGGGATCCCATACAGCAGGATCGCGCCCGTACACATGTCGCACGGCGAGAGCGTCGTATACATCGTCGAGCGTCGGTAGACGGAGGCTGCCAATCGCCCCGCCTCCTCGAGCGCGTCGGTCTCGCCGTGGCGGATGGCACTGCCCTGCTGGACCCGCCGGTTGTGCCCGGCACCGACCACCTGCCCGTCGACGACGAGCGCCGCGCCGATCGGCACGCCGCCTTCGTCACGCCCGATCCGCGCCTGCTCGATCGCGACACCGAGGAATCCCTGGTCATCCATCAACGCATCAGCTCCGTCGATACGGCTTGAGATAGGCGCCCGGGTACTCGACGTTCCGCCCGGAGATCGCGAGGGCGATGATCACGACGAGGTAGGGCAGGGCCAGCAGCAGCTCGAAGGGTACGTCGCCCCATCCCGGCAGGATGCGCAGTCGCAACTGCAGCGAGTAGACGGCTGCGAACAGCAGCGCCCCACCAACGACCCGCATGATCCGCCAGCGACCGAAGATCACCAGCGCGATGGCGACCCAGCCACGCCCGGCGATGATGTCGAGCGTGAAGCTGCCCAGCAGCGCGAGTGTGAAGAACGCCCCACCGATCGCCATCAACGCTCCACCCAGCATCAAGGCGAGGTAGCGGGTCCGGCCGACCCGGATCCCGGCGGCGTCCGCGGCCTCGGGGTTCTCGCCGACCGCACGGATCTCGAGTCCGAACGACGAGCGGTTCAACAGCCACCAGGCGCCGGGGACCACGACCAGGAACGCCAGCCAGGTCAGTGCGTACTGGCTGAACAGCGGTGCCAGCGGTCCGAGCGCGCTCGGGGCTTCGAGCTGCGGGAACGGATCGATCCGCTGCAGCTCGGTGCCGCCGAACATCAGTCGGTTGAAGAACTCGGACAGACCGATCAGCAGGATCGTCAGGCCGATACCGGACACATGCTGATTCGCGCCGAGCGTCACGGTCAGGAACGCCATCAACCCGCCTGCGAGCAGGCCCACCACGATGGCGGCGACGAGGCCCAGGAGCAGCGACCCGCTCGAGTACGCGACGGCGAAGCCCGAGAACGCGCCCGCATACATCGTCCCCTCGATGCCGAGGTTGAGGACGCCCGATCGCTCGGCGTACGTCTCGCCGACGGCGCCGTAGACCAGCGGTGTGGCGTTCCGCAGGGTCGCTGCGAGAAGATCGACCAGGAAGGTCACGCCCGCTCCTCGTCCGAGGTCGCGGTCTCACCGAGGACGACATCCGACGCGACGGATTCCGAGGCATCGCCAGCGGCCTCCGGCCGGACAGCGCCTGCAGCACGGTTCCGGCGGACGGCGAGCAGCGCGATCGTCACGAGCAACAACGTCCCCTGGACGACAGCCCCGAGCTGCGACGGGATGTCGAGTGCCCGACCAGCGGAGCTCGCTCCGACGGTGAGGTCGCCGAGGAATAGCGCGGCCAGCGCGACCCCCGGCATCGACAAGGTGCCGAGCGTCGCGACGACGATCCCCGTGTAGCCGTAGCCGGGCGAGATGCCCGATGTGAGGCGGTACTGGATCCCGCCCACCTCGCCCGCGCCCGCGATACCGGCGATCGCGCCACTGACCAGCGCCGTGAGCAGGAGGGTCCAGCCGACGTCGATGCCGGCGACCCGAGCGCCG
>DATHTG010000277.1:0-7606 GCA_035463515.1 Candidatus Limnocylindrales bacterium | reverse complement strand
CGGGCCGGCAGCGGTGTACGACTCCCCGCTCGGAGCGATCGACGCTGCGGTCACGCCTCGCGGTCGAGCCCGTGCTGGACCGCGAGCAAGGCAGCTTGCGTACGGCTCGCGAGCCCCAGCTTGGCCAGGATGTTCGACACGTGCGTACGGGCGGTACGCTCCGTGATGCCGAGATCGTCCGCGATCTGCCGATTCGGCAACCCCCGTGCCACCCGGGCGAGGACGTCGCGTTCGCGGGCGGTAAGGGAGTCGATGCCGACGCGCTCGCCGCTCGCTCGTCCCCCGGTCGCCCTGCCGCCGTCGCGCATCCGCCGGGCGACGATCCCCGCGATCGCCGGGTCGAGATGCACCTCGCCCGCCGCCGCTGCGCGGATCGCCGCGGCTAGCTCGTCCGCCTCGGCGTCCTTCAGCAGGAAGCCTGACGCTCCGGCCTCGATCGCCGCGACGACGCGCGCCTCCTCGATGAAGCTCGTCAGCGCGATCACCTCGACATCCGCGATCTCGGCCTTGATGCGGCCGGTCGCGTCGATCCCGTCGAGGTTCGGCATCATCAGGTCCATGACGACGACGTCGGGCCGGAGCTCCGTCGCTCGCTCGACGGCCTCGGCGCCATCGACCGCCTCGCCGACCACCTCGATGTCGTCGTGCAGGTCCAGGAAGTCGCGCATCCCGCGCCGGACCATGGCGTGGTCGTCGACCAGGAGGACGCGGATCAGTCGGTCGGCCATCGATGCGCCCGACTATGGTCCGCCGGGGACGATCGCGGAACGCTCATCCGCCGCGACCTCGCCCGCATCCTCGTCCCCCGGGTGGGCAGCCCGCTGGAGCAGGACAGCCGCCCCAAGGATCGCGACCGCGCCCACGATCTGGATCGGGACGAGGGGTTCGGCGAGCAATGACGCCGCCAGCGCGACGCCGACGACCGGCTCGAACAGCATGAGGATCCCGGCACGCGTCCCGCCGATCAGCCGGATCCCCGTCAGGAAGCCGAAGGACGGGATCGCCGCCGCCGCGGTGCCCGTGAAGACCAGGAGCGGCAAGACGTCTGGCTCTCGGATCGGATGCAGGAGCGAACCGACACCGCCGGCGAAGGCTGCCACGAGCAGGGCGCCGATGCCCGACACGAGCAGGACCGTGGTCATCGCCTGTTCGGTGGGGACTTCGGGGTATCCGTCACGGGCCAGGACCACGAAGATCGTCTGGCAGATCGCCGCGCCAAGGGCGAGTCCGATGCCGATCGCATCGAGCCGGATGCCGGCGGCGGGGTCGAGCTGCGACGCCACGACCGCGATCATCCCCGCGATCGCGAGAGCGAGTGCCGTCACCCGCGTGCGGTCCAGCCGCTCGCGTCCGAGCGCGACGTTCGCCACGGCGACGAGTGCCGGGTAGGTATAGAAGCCGAGCAATGCGAGCGCGATCGTGATCCGGTCGAAGGCGATGAACATGCACAGGTTGAGGACGGTGCCGGCCAGTGCCGCGGCGAGCATGGCGGCCTTGGCCCGGCCGGGTAACGAGCCGAACCGGACCAGCCGTGTCGCGCCGCGCCGCACGCGCCAGCCGACATACGCGCCGAGGGCGAGGAAGCCGATCATCGCCCGCCAGGCGACGAAGGCCGGCGGCTCCATGCCCGCCTCGTACGCGAATCGCGACAGGGGCCCGAGCATCCCGAACAGCGAGGCCGAAGCGATCACGATGACGAACCCGCGGAGCGGGACCGCTCCCCCGACGCCGGCCGTGGCGGTCTGGTCGGAGGTCAATGACGGGCTGGACACCGAGGCATCCTAGAGCGCGAAGCGGCCACCCTGCGTCGGGTCGTCAGCGGGCAGCCGCACCCTCGACCGGGCGGTCGGTCGGGGCGTTCGTTGCGGTCGGCTCCCGACGGGTCGCAGCGATCCGGATGTCCGTGAAAGGCACGCGGATCTCGCGGAACACCTCGATCGACACGAGGAAGCCGAGGAACAGGAACACGACGCCGAGGAACTTGCCCAGCTGGAACAGGTCGGTCGAGCCGAAGCGGTTCAGCGAGTCCGTGAGCGTCGGGATGAACGCGCCGATCGCGATGAGGATCGTGGCCGGGACGCGGCTGTGGATCCGACCCGAGACGAGCGCCTTCGCTGCGCCCGGCACGGACGCGACGAGATTGACGATGATCGCGACAGGCGCGATCAGCAGGTTGAACAGGAACTGGTCGCCTGGCTGGTTGGGATCGAGCGAGTACGGCAGGACCCGCCGCTTGGGCATGAACATGTAGGTGCTGAAGACCGCGCCGAGGATCAGCGCGAAGGCGCCCGTGATGTTCATGAACGGGGTGAGCAGACGCAGCTCCGGCGGCAGCAGGGTCGCCACCGGCATGTTCGTCGTCTCGTCAAGGGCGTAGCCAGGCGCCGGGATCGTGGTGAACGTCATGAGCAGAAGGCTGAGCAACGTCGCCCCGACGACAGCGCCGGCGGCGAGCGAGGGCCACCGCTCGTTCTGGAAGTAGGTCTCGACCGCGACGGCCAGAGCCAGGATCCCGGCCACGACGAAGTAGAGCAGCGGCAGTGCACCGGCCCCCGCGTACTCGGGACGATTGCGCACGAGGAACGTGAACAGTCCGGCGAGGAAGAGGCACAGCGCGAAGCTGTAGCCGAACCGCGTCCGTCCGAGCAGGAATGCCGTCCCCAGACCGAGCCAACCGGCTGTCCACACGGCGCCAGTGAGGTACCACGTCCGGTAGAGCACCTCGTTCCAGCCGCCCGCGCCGGCCAGGGCCTCACAGCCCGCCGCGATGCCGTAGAACAGCATGCCGAGGGCCCAGATGAGCTGGAACCCACCCCGGCGTTCCCGCCACTGGTCGAACAGCGCGACACTGAAGATCAACGCGAGGATGGACGTGACGGCAGGGAGGAGGACGTCGAGGCGCATCGGTCAGGCGCCCCGCTGATGGGTCTCGATGAACCGCAGCAGCAGCCGGTCGAGCAGGGTCCACGCGTCGCCGTACAGCTCCGCCAGCCGTGTCGGATCCATCGACCGGCGGCGGCCGATCGCCGCGAGCTCGCCGAGGAACGGCTGACGGGCAGCGACGAACAGTCCGACCGCGTCGGTCAGGCTCGCGCCACGATCGGCCAGGCGCGATGCCTGGTCGTCGACGACAGCGCCGGCCTGCGCTTCGAACCGCCGCCGCCGGCGCGCATCGGCTGGGTCGCAGTCGAGGTACGCGACAAGGCTTTCGACGAGCCGACGCCCACTCCGTCGGAACGCGTCGCGCTCGGCCTCGTCATCCGCCGCCGACGCCGTCGCGTAGTGGCGCTGGTAGATGCGCGTCAGCCGTTCCGGGGATGCGCCGAGGCTCGTCAGGCGAGGCCGGGCGCCGGACCGGCGTTGCTCGACCAGCCGTTGCAGCGAAGCCCTGTCGAAGCGGCGGTGACCGCCGGGCGTCGTCCATGCCGGCACGCGACCGTCATCGGCCCACCGGCGGAGCGTGTCGGGGTCGATCCCGAGCAGCTGACTCGCCGGGCCGAGCGACAGCCAGTCCCGTGTCGGGAGTCGGGTCGCCGGTTCGCGCACTCGAGCCTCGCTGGATGCGATTCGGGCGCCGACGGGTCAGCACGGCCGTGGGGGGAGACGGCCGGCGACCCGTCGGCATGAGAACCTGGGTAAATCTGGGTAGCAGATTCTGCCCGGGCGAGCAGAGGATAGGGCCGCCCGGAACGGGCGTCAAACAGCGACGTGCGGGGCGATGGACCCGCGCCCGTCAGCGGCCGTCAGGCCGGAACGAACTCGTGATCGTCGCGGTGGACGCCGTCGCACAGCCCGTAGCGGATGGCATCCGACGCGTCGTCCGAACTCGGGATGACGACCGGTCGCATGATCTCGCGGATCTCGCCCTTCCGACAGAACAGGTACCCGCGTGACGACATCCATCGACGGACATGCGCCGCGTCGCCGTGGAACTCGAACGGGCCGGGATTGACCGCGGACCGCTCGGCCCAGCTCACGGCGGTCTCGGGCGCCACGATGTCGAGCAGGTTCACCCGCCACGGCGTGCCCTCGATGATCTCGCCGCAGCCGAGGCAGCGCCGGGCGACGTTGTCGCTGATGATCGTCCGGATGTCGACGCCCATGATCTCCATCGACCCGATGGTATAGGAACGGGCGACGCGCAGGCATGGACACGGCGGCTCGCCGTAATCGTGGTGCCCCCAAGGGGATTCGAACCCCTGATCTCCACCTTGAAAGGGTGGCGTCCTAGGCCTCTAGACGATGGGGGCCGGCGGGCGCCGAGTCTAGCAGAGGGCCCTGGGTCAGCCGGACGTGAGTGCCAGCTGGAACAGGATGATCGCGCCGGCCGCAGCCCCTGCGGCGACCATCGCTGCGACCCCGCCGACGAGAGCGATCAACAGCAGGCGTCCGCCGCCGACATGCTCGACGCCACCCCGCAGCACCGACCGCAGGCAGTACACGGCCAGTGCCGCGAAGACGATCGCGAGGACGACCGACGCGGCGGCGAGCAACGGGATCTGCGCGGCCTCGCGGACCGTGAGGAAGTACGCGGTGAACGCGATCGACCCGATGACCGCGATGGCCAGGAAGATCACGCCCGGAGAAACGCGCCGTCCGTCGTCGGGCGGGTCGTAGCGGTCGGCGTAGCCCGCATCGTCGTAGGGATCGCGGGACCGCGCCGGGCGCGGTGGGGCGGCATACGGGTCGCGGCCAGCGCGGCGGTCGGTCATGCGGGCTCCTCTCCGAGCGTCCGATGGTAGACCGCGACGTTGTAGGACAGCCGCGGCCGGGTCAGCCGTTCAGCGACAGCGCGGCCGACCGAGCCGAAAGCCGCCTCGAGGAACGCCCGCGCCTCATCGACCGACGAGAAGGTCCACCAGCAGTGGACCACCCGGACCTTGAAGCCCGATCCGAGGAACGGGTCCTCCTTGTACCTCCAGGCACCCTCGGCGCGCTCCGGTCCGCGGAGCCCCGCGACATCGTCGCGACCGTAGTCGTGGACGATCAGCAAGCGGCCGCCGGGCCGCAGCAAGCGCGCAGCGTGCGCGATCTCGTCAGGGCCACCGCCACGGAACGCGGACCAGAGGGCGACGACGACGTCGGCCGAGTGTTCGGGCGCGTCGAAGGGGTTCGGTCCCGTCGACTCGACGACGGTGACGCGAGCGCCGAGTGATTCGAGCTGTCGAGCACGCAGACCGGCGGATCCATCGACGACGACGACGTCTCGCCCCTCCACCGGACCCAGCGCCTCGATCGCCCGCGGGATCTTGCCCTCGACATCGAGGACACGGGCCAGTTGTTCGTCGAGCCCGGTCCCCAGTTCGAAGGGGAGATCAGCCACAGGCCGCGAAGTATAGAGGCGGCTTCACAACGCGATGATCAGGCTCCACTCCCCGCGACACGCAGGACACGGCCCGTCCGCGCGGACAGCGGGATCAGCGCCCGGCCGTCGCGAACGTCCACCTCGGTGCCGGGGTCGAGACCCACCAGCTCGACCGGCAGGAGTCTTCCCTCGCCGATCCCGTCGACGGCTACGTCGAGCTGCATCTCGCCGTCGCCCGGGTTCATCGCCAGGATCAGGCGGGCGTCGTCCAGACGGCGTTCGATGGCCATGGCCGGCCCGTCTGCTCCGATCGATGTCGTTGCGCCGTGTCGCATCGCCGGTTCCGAGGCGCGCAGCGCGAGGACCGATCGGACGAACGAGCGGAGTTCGTCGTCCCACCCGCCAGCGTCCCACGGGAACCCGGCCCGGTTCGCCGGGTCGTTGCCGCCGGTCATGCCGATCTCGTCGCCGTAATAGATGCACGGAGCGCCGGGGAGCATGCACTGGAGCAGCACGGCCATGCGCAACGCGGCACGGTCGTGACCCAGGACGGTCAGCGCCCGGGGCGTGTCGTGTGACCCGATCAGGTTCAGTTGCACGGCCACGACGTCCGGGTCGTACACGCTGAGGAGCTCGACGAGTCGGCCTGCGAACCCGTGGCCGTCGAGCGGGTACAGGTGGTCGCGGTACTCGTGATGGGCGCCGACGACACCCATATCCAACGACGACCCGCCGACATAGCCGAGGATCGCCTCGCCGAGTGGATAGTCCATCAGCGCGTCGAACCGGTCGCCCGACACCCATTCCGGCGCGGTCCACCAGATCTCGCCGACGAGATACGCGTCTTCCCGGATCGCACGACACCGCTGTCGGAACGCGGCCCAGAACGATGGGTCGTCGATCTCGCCCGGGACGTCGAGCCGCCAGCCGTCGATCCCGAACCGAAGCCAGTACTCGGCGACGGAGAGCAGATACTCGCGGACGTCGGGGTTGTCGGTGTTGAGCTTCGGCAGGGCCGGCAGTCCCCACCACGCCTCGTACCCGAGATAGGTGCCTGGTGGCGCGTCCCGGGGCGGATACGGCAGGAACTCGCGGCGTCCTTCGAGGACGTCGTGGTCGATGTGGAACCAGTCGCGGTACGGCGACGCGGCGCCGTTCTCGAGGATGTGGTGGAAGGGCCAGAACCCCCGTCCGGTGTGGTTGAAGACGCCGTCGAGGATCACCCGCATCCCGCGTCCGTGGGCGATGTCGAGCAGCTCGCGGAGTGCGTCGTCGCCACCGAGCAGCGGGTCGACGTGGAAGTAGTCGTAGGTGTGATAGCGGTGGTTCGACGCGGACTCGAAGATCGGCGTGAGGTAGATGGCGGTGATGCCCAGGTCCTGCAGGTAATCGAGCTTCTCGACGATCCCGAGCAGGTCACCGCCCTTGAACCCGACGTTCCCGGGCGGCGCGTCCCACGGTTCGAGGGCGCCCGGCTTCGGGACGCGGGGGCTCCCGGCGAACCGGTCGGGGAAGATCTGGTAGAAGACCGCGTCGCGGACCCAGCCCGGGGTGTCGACGGTCACGGGCGGACGAACGAAGCAGCGATCGGGTCTTCCATCGCCGCGTATCGTGCCGTGTTTCGACCACGTCGTGGCTTTCAGCCTCGCTTGGCAGTCACCTCCCTCCGGTGCTGTGGCACCGGACCGGTCGAGCCGCGGACGATGAGCCGTGTCTCGAGTCGTCGATGCTCGGGCTTGGCTTGACCCCGTCGTTCGACGACGGTCAGAAGGGCGCGGACCGCTTCCTCGCCTTTCCGACGCATCGGCTGGTGGACCGTCGTGAGCGGGGGATCGACGTGCGGGGCGAGGTCGATGTCATCGAAACCGACGACGCTGACGTCGCCGGGGACATCGACGCGCAGGTCACGCAGGGCCCGCATCGCGCCGATGGCCATGGCGTCGGACATGGCGAGGACCGCGGTGGGGCGCAGCCCGCTGTCCCACGCCGCTCGGACGGCGGTGATGCCGCCGTCGATGGTGGCGGGACCGACAAGGACGCGGTCATCGGGGACGTCGACGCCGACCGCGCGGAACGCCTCTCGGTACCCGCGCAGCCGGCGCGCCGTGACGCCATCCGGATCGGCGCCGCTCGGCGCGGGCGGCTCGACGCCGAGGATGAGGACATCGCGATGGCCGAGACTCGCGATGTGCGCGCCAGCGGCCCGGGCACCACCGACGTCATCGATCTCGATCGAGCCGTGCTCTGGAAGCGCGATCGAATCGACCAGGACGATCGGCAGGCCAGCCCGCCGGATCTGCT
>DATHTG010000276.1:0-6206 GCA_035463515.1 Candidatus Limnocylindrales bacterium | reverse complement strand
CGCGCCGTCGCGCGCGATGACGACCTCGCCGTCGACGACGGCACGATCCGGGAGCGCGGCACGGAGCGGATCGGCCAGCTCCGGGAAGTAGCGGTCTAGCGGCTTGAGGTCACGTGACTGCGTGAAGACGTCGTCGCCGTCGCGGAAGACGATCGCCCGGAACCCGTCCCACTTCGGTTCATACAGCCAGCCGTCGCCGTCGGGCAGCGCGTCGACCGCCTTGGCGAGCATCGGCTCGATCGGCGGGTTCGCGGGGAGGTCGACGGGCATGCCCCGAGTGTAGGCCAGCGGTCAGTCGGGGACGGTCTCCAGCGCGGCGCGCGCTCGTTCGCGGCCGACGTTCCACGCGAACGCCGTTCGGTAGGCGGGGTCGAGGAGCTCCCGCTCCCGTCGCTCCAGGACGTTCCTGACGCGGAATGCGTCGTTGCCCGGAAGCTGCGGGAGTGCCGCGACGAGCACCGGCACGGCGTCATCCGGGAGGACGCCCAGGTAGTCGGCATCCAGCGTCGCCTCCCCGTCGGGCGGCACGAGGCTCGGATCGATGATCCGCTGGAGGTTCCGCTCCGCCACGAACGCCGCCGGGGCGATGAGGTTCAGGGCGACGAGCGACGCGAGACCGATCACACCCATGACGTGGCCCAGCCACCGCGTCCGATCGGTCGCGAGGAACGCGGCGAGCGTCGCGAGCGTGGCAGCCATCGCCGCGATCGATACCGCGACGTACAGCCGCAACTCGGTCCAGCCGTATGCGTCCTGGTAGAGCTGGAGCCGCAGCACGGCCGACGCGAGGACGACGAGGGTCAGCCCGACGAACGCGATGGCGGCCGTGAGATAGACGCGGGGCCGCGCCGTCACCTGGTACTCCAGGAAGACGAGCAGCCCGCCCGCCAGGCCTGCGGCGGCGACGAGCTCGAAGTATCCGCGCCGCGCGTAGTCGCTGTAGCGCATCCCCGCGGCGGCCAGCGTGTCGAGCCCACCGAACAGGTACGCGACTTGCAGGACGACGAAGAGGCCCACGACCGCGTCGACGGCACCGAGGACGATCAGGGCCTCCGTCGTGCCGAGCGATCGCCCCAGGCCGATCGTCGTGGACGGCGCTGCCGCGCCGAGTGACGCGGCTTCGACGGCCGGAAGCCCGCGTGCGGCGACGACGAGGAGCCCGGCGACGAGCCACGCGATCGCAGCGACGAACACGAGCCGGCCCGGCAGCGTCCCGAGGTCGATGCGGAAACCGACGACCTCCTCGAATCCCCGACGGAAGATCGGGTCGGCGGACGCGAACAGCACCGCGAAGATGAGCACGAGCGGTACCGCAAGCGCGAGGCCGCGCGCCACGGATCCGAGCCAGATCGGCCAGGTCCGTGGCGTGTCACGCGGGGCCGGCCGCGCCAGGATGAGCAGGCGAGCGGCGCCAGCCAGCGCCGACTCGACGATCCACGCGCCCATCACCAGGATCGTGCTCAGCGACCGCCGCGTCACCGCGAGACCGGAGAACGCCGCGACCGAGGCACCCGTGAACGCCGCCGCTCCGGCGAGATCGAGCGCCGCGAGGAACGGGTCGGCGCGGACCGCGACGAACGCCGCGAGCACGATCGCGGCGATCGGCAGCCAGGCATCGAGCGGATCGGGCGCACGCCCGCGCCGCCGGAGCACCCAGGCGGCCGCGAGCACGGTCGCCGTCATCAGCGGGACATTGATCCCAGCCGCCGATCCATCGAGGACGATGTCGCCGAGGACGCCGATCCCGACGGCGATGAGCAGGAGACGGCGGGCATCGAGACGCATGTCGTGTCGGTCCATGGCGATGGGACGACCGCGTGATGCCGGCTGTGGCGGAACCGCCGACCGCTCGGCGACGTCCGCCCGATGCCGCACGGCCATCCGTCCGCCGGCCGAACCACACGGAGGACGCGCGATGCGTGCCAGCCGAACGTCCCTATTCCTTGGATCTACATTCCTCGTTGCCCTCATGATCCTCGCGGGCTGTGCGAGCGGCGGGAGCGCGGGGCTCGCGCCGGTCGGAAACGGGGTCGGCGACCAGCTGTCGGGTGGCGGACAAGACGCCGATGGCGGCGGAGTCCGCGCCAGTGCCGCCCCAAGCGCCGCCCCGGCCGCACCGGGCGAGGACCCCACGCAACCGGACGGGGTCGGCCGACTCGTCGACGACGCGAAGATCGTCCGAACCGGCACGATCGAGCTGCAGGTCCCGGACGTGACCGCCGCCCTGACATCGGCGCGCGACGGGATCCGGGCGATGGGCGGCTACATCGGTGCGTCGCAGACGCAGACCCTCGATGACAGCCCGATCGCGAGCATCACGTACCGCGTACCGGTCGATCGCTGGGAGGACGCGCTCGACCTGCTCCGGAAGCTGACCGGTGCTGGGGGCAAGGTCCTCTCGGAGAACACGAACGCTGTCGAAGTGACGGGCGCGGTCGTCGACCTCGAGGCGCGGATCAAGAACCTCCGAGCCAGCGAGGCTGCACTCCAGGAGATCTCGTCGCGAGCGACACGTATCTCCGATGTGCTCGAGGTCCAGGCGCAGCTCACGACCGTCCGCGGCCAGATCGAGCAGCTCACGGCCCAGCTGACGCAGCTCAACGACCAGGCGGCCTTCGCGACGTTGACGGCCAGCTTCAGCACCCCGGTCGTCGCCGTCCAGGTCGCGTCCGAGAACTGGGAGCCAGCGAAGGTCTTCGACGAGGCGAGCGCGCGCCTCATCGATATCCTGCAGGGCCTGACGACCGCCGGGATCTGGTTCGCGATCGTGTGGGTGCCGGTCCTCCTGCTGATGGGAGCGGTCGGGCTGATCGTGGTCTTCGTCCTGCGCCGTCTCGGCGTCATCCGCATCAGGAACCGGCCAGGCGACGCTCCGGCGGCTGGCTAGCCACCGGCCGAAGCGACGGGGTCGGTCGTGGCACGATGGCGTCATGACCGACCAGGCCCACGGCGACACGCAGGCGCATCGCTTCGATGAGATGGCAGCCGGCTACGACCGCTGGTGGGCACCGGTGCTTGCGCCGAGCGCCCACGTTCTCCTCGACGACCTCGCGCCCGCCATCGAGGCGGGCGCGGTCGACGTCCTCGACGTCGGGGTCGGGACGGGCAACCTGGCACGGCCGGCGCTCGCGCGCTGGCCGGGCATCCGGATCACCGGCGTGGACGCATCGCGCGAGATGGTCTCGACGGTCGAGGCGTTGATCGAGGACGCCGGGGACGGGCTGCGCGAGAGGTTCACGGGCACGGTCGCGTTCGCCGCGGAGATGCCATTCCCGGACGCGTCGTTCGACGTGGCGATGTCGTCCTTCGTTCTCCAGCTCGTCCCGAACCGCGCGAAGGCGCTGCGCGAGATCCGTCGAGTCCTCCGTCCGGGCGGCCGTTTCGCCTACGTGACGTGGCTGGTCGACGAGCGTGCCTTCAAGCCGGATCGCATCTTCGACGGCCTCCTCGACGAGTTCGGGTTCGAAGACGAGGAGGATCGGCCGAGGACGGGCGACATCCCGTCGGTCGAGCGGGCGATCGATGAGTTGCGCCGTGCCGGGTTCCGGGACGCCACGGCGTCACGCGGCATCCTCGACCACGCCTTCTCCGTGGAGACCTATATCGCGTTCCTGACCGAGTTCGACGAGGCATCGCTGTTCGACGAGATGGACCGTCGAGACCGGCGCCAGTTCCTCGCGATGCTTCGCGAGCGCCTTATGGCCCTCGACCCGGACGAGCTCCACTTCCGGGTGGCGATCGTCTACGCCTCCGGCGTCCGCTCTCGCTGACGAGCGCTAGACGACCTTGTCGTCCGGCAGCGCCTCGACGAACTCCGTCCCGAGACGAGCGGCGTCATACGCCTTGCCGACGAGGTGGTGGTAGGGCACGCCGCTGAACTGGTGATGGGAGCGGGTCGGGATGTCGGCGGACGGATCCCATTCCTTGCGCTGAAGTTCGATGTAGCCCTGCTCCTGGCGGTCAGCCATCGCGTCGAGGAGCGTCGACAGGCCGTGGCCCGTCGCGTGTTGCCCGCCGAGCGTGATGAAGATGAACCCGACGCCCATCTCGCCGAGCTCGGCGAAGGTCAGCGGCTGCGCATCGTTGAACCATTTGAACGAGCTCGAGTAGTTGAACGCGAACCGCGCCTCCGGGAAGCGCTTGCGGATCTCGGTGGTGAACGTCTCGACCGCCTCGCGGTCGGACGTCGGGAACTCGCACCAGATCAGGTCCGGGATCCCGCTGTCGAGATAGCGCAGTCCACGGTCGACCGCGAGGTCCATCCCACGCTCGGGTTGCGGGGCATCGAAGGCCGAGAGGCCGTCGGTCCGTGCGATCACGACGAAGTCAGAGTTGCCGAGGTCGTCGGCCACCGCGCGCATCATCCGGAGCTTGCCGATCATCTCGCTGGTCGCGACGAGCGCCTTCCCGCCGATGTGCCCGCACCGCTTCGGCAGGACTTGGTCCTCGAGGTGCGCCGCGGCCACGCCGGCCGTGACGAGCAGCTCGGTCTGGCGTTGGACGTTGAAGATGTTCCCGTAGCCGGCGTCCATGTCGACGATGACCGGCGGGATGTCCAGATGCCGCGGGGCGATGCCCTTCTCCGGGTCACCGACCGCCGCGGTGAGCTGGTATTTGCGCAGCGCCGAGACCGTCCTTCGTGCGCCATCGGCGATCTCGGGTCCGCTGTAGAGGTCCATGTCGGTCGTGCCGAGGTGGCCGATCGCAAAGGAATAGCCCGAGAAGTAGACGGCCTTGAAGCCGTGATGCATCACCAGCTGTGCCCCGAACGGGTCGTAGACGCCCGGTCCGAACAGGTAGGGCTCGGTCCGCAGCAACTCGCGCATCCGGACGGACGGATGGACCCAGCGCGACGGCGGCACGGCGAAGCCCTGCGGCAAGAGTGGGGTGGCGACGAGGTCTGGCGATCCCGTTGTCGGGCGCGGAGCGACGGCGGTCATCGAAACGGTCCCCCGCTATTCGTTCGCGTGGTCGCGCTCACAGAACTCCGGGCAGGCGCAGTCGGCCGCGACTGCGGCCGGGACGGTGTCCGGCTGCATCGCGGGGCCACCGGCGTGCCGGCGCGGCAGCGCCGCATCCGTATGCGTGGAAGCGCCATCGAAGGCGATGAGCTCCATCCGGCCTGTCGCGGCTTCGTCGACGCCGAGGATCCAGGTCCTCGACGGCATGGCGGCGTCCCGGAAGTCGATCGTGATGCGACTGGGCACGGCGGTCGGCGTCATCGAGATCTCCTACTGCGGCGCCATGCGGGCGCTGGTGAGGGAGCAAGGCTAGTCGCCGGCCTGCCATCAGTCCAATCGAATGATGTGATGTTACGTATCAAACTTGTTGATATCTGGCGTATCATGCACGGATGCTCCTGAGTCAGATCGAAGGATTCCTCGAGACCGCCCGCCATCGGAATCTCAGCCGGGCCGCCGACGCTCTCCACGTCACACAGCCCGCATTGACTGCCCGCATCCAGACGCTCGAGTCCGAGCTTGGAACGCCGCTCTTCGTCCGCGGGCGGCACGGGATGGACCTGACCGACGCCGGCCGCGCCTTCCTCCCGTACGCAGAGCGCGCCGTGAGTGCCCTGGACGCCGGGGCCAGCCTCCTGACCGAGCTCCGCCGTGGTGGTACCGGCGAGCTGGTTCTTGGCGCCGCCCCGGCGGTGAGCACGTACGTCTTGCCAGCGTTGCTCGTGCGCTACGCGCGGAGCTTCCCGAACGTCCGTCTGGTCGTTCGGACCGGGCACTCCGAGGAGATCCTCGACCTCGCACTCCGACGCGAGATCGATCTCGGGTTGACCCGCGAGTTGCTCCATCCGGACGTCGAATCGATCCCCTTGTACGACGACGAACTGGTGCTGGTCGCGGCGGGCAGCCACCGGTTCGGCGAGCGGACGACGGTCGGCGTCCACGAGCTCGAAGGAGCCCGGCTGATCCTGTTCGATCGGACGTCGAGCTACTACGAGCTGACGAACGCATTCTTCCGCGAGGCGGGCGTCGCCCCGAGCGGCGTCATGGAGCTCGACAACATCGACGCGGCGAAGCAGATGGTCGGTCTGGGTCTCGGGATCGCGCTACTGCCGCACACGTCGGTGACCTCGGAACTTGCCGACGGCCGCTTGCGGGCCATCGATATCGCGGGGTCGGCTCCGATCCGCCGGCGGATCGTCGCGATCCGGCGCCGGGACATCGGCGCACCGGCCGGGCCACTCGCCG
>DATHTG010000275.1:0-5221 GCA_035463515.1 Candidatus Limnocylindrales bacterium | reverse complement strand
ACCATGTCGAGCGAGACGATGTCGCGGCCGAGCTCAGGCTCCTGGACGTTGCGCAGCGCGTCGAGGACGGCGCTCTCGGTGATGACGGTCATGCTGGCGGGTGGGCCCTCGTTCTGTCACGGGAAGTGTCGGAATACATCGTACCTCCGACCGCGGATGGGCTGACGCGGGTCACCTCGGAGGCTGTTGCCGTCGCACGGTCGTGCGACGCGGCCCTGGCTAGACGCGGACGAACTTCTGGATGCTGCGGTCACCTCGATCGAGCCCGGCGAACGACTCGGATGCCTCGGCCACGTACATGCTGCCGCGTGAGTCGACCGCGATGCCGTGCGGCGCCGAGAACAGACCGGCGCCCGGCTCGCGCCGGACCTTCCCGCGGATCAGCGGGTCTCGTGACGGTGCAACCGGCAGCGAGTGCTCGCCTGCGCCGATCGGCGAGTCGTCGGCGTCGACGCCGTCGCCCCACCGCGACCGGACCGTCCCGTCCGGATCCAGCACGGTGATCCGATGCGCGAGCTCTGCGACGACCCACTCGCCGTCGGGCCCCTTTCGGATGCTCTGGGGGAGCCGGAGCCCGCCCCATTCGCCGATGTATTCGCCGCTCGGTGTGAAGAATTGGACCCGATTGTTGTACCGGTCGGTGACGTACACCGTCTCGCCATCCTCGTGATCGATGAACACGCTGTGGACGATGTTGAACTCGCCGGGCCCAGTGCCCGAGCCACCCCACGAGAAGCGGAGTTCGCCATCCGGGGAGAAGCAATGGACACGGTCGTTACCGTGGCCATCGCTCACGTAGATGTCCCCGTTCGCGGCGACCGCCGCGTTGGCCGGCCGGCTGAAGGGCTTGCCGCTCATCGCAGGCGTGTGCCGGAAGGGTGTTCCGAGCGTAAGGACATGGCGGCCGTCCTTCGTCCACTTCCGGACGGTCTGGTCCCTGCTATCGGTCGTGTATACGTGACCGTCGATGCCGACGCTGATGCCATGCGGGAACGTGAAGAAATGCTCACCGTCGATCGCGCCCCACGCATCGAGGAACCGCCCATCGCGGTCGAAGATCATCACCGGGTGATTGCCGCGATTGAAGACGTAGACATTGTCGTCGGCATCGACGCTGACGTCGGCGACCTCGACGAAGGTCCAGCCCGTGGGCCGCTTGAAGAACCCCTCGACGACCTCGTACCGACCGCGTCCGATCGCCCCGTCCATCCGTCCTCCGACGTCGCGACCGCACTGCTTCCCTCGGCAGAGCGCTTCACCGCCCCAAAGCCTGGAAGACCCGTTGCCGGGTCGCAACGGGACTATCGGTGAGTTAACCCCCGGACCATTGACAGGCGAGTGCAGGTACCGCTGTATTCGCTCAGGGAACGCGCATAGGGACGCATACCACGCGACTTCGTCGCGGTTGATGGGGGGACCTCGACATCGCTACTCGAGCTGCTGCTCTCGCCACGCCTGTCGCCGGCAAGGTCGGAATCGCCGAAGGCGCCGTCACGCTCCAGGCCGCGGCCGCCATCGCCTATGAGATGCAGGCTCTCGGAGTCGAGCATTTCTTCCTGATGACGGGCCGCGACAACCGCCTGTGGATCGCCCTGGAGGAGGTCGGCATCCGACAGGTCCTCGCTCGCAGTGAGGCGGCCGCCGTCTACATGGCGGACGGCTATGCCCGTCTGAAGGGGACTCCGACCTTCGTCTACGGTCCGTACGGGCCGGGTGCTGCCAACGTGGCCGGCGGTCTCGCGGAACCGTTCTGGGCAGGCAGCCCGGTCGTCGCTCTCGTGTCGGCGATGCGGCGACATGACCGGTCGCGGCGCGAATACCAGGAGCTCGACCAGGGCCCGCTCTTCGCGTCGGTCACCAAGTGGAGCATCGAGGCATCCGTCGTGACGCACGTCCCGCGTCTCGTTCGCGAGGCCGCTCGCCATGCGATCACCGGAGCGCCCGGCCCCGTCTACCTGGGCATCCCCAACGACATCTTCGAGGAGGAGCTGCCCGGCTACGGCGGCCCGACCCCGCTCGATCAGCCGTTCGAGGTGCCGCTCAATCGGCCGGCTCCGACCGCTGCTGACGCCGCGACCGTGGTCCACGCGCTCACATCCGCCAAGCGCCCGATCATCCTCGCCGGGGGTGGGATCCACCATTCCGGCGCGCATGAGGCGCTGCGGCAGGTCGCCGAGCGGCTCAGCGTCCCGGTCGCCACCAGCAATTCCGGCAAGGGCTCGATCGCCGAGACGCATGACCTTGCCCTCGGGAGTGTCGGGCGCTACTCGCGGAACTACGCGAATGCTGCGCTGCGCGACGCCGACGTGATCCTCGCGGTGGGCACGGCGCTCGGCGGCATGGTCACCGACTCGTACCGGCTCATCGGGCCGGATGTCCGGATCATCCACGTGTCGATCGATCCGGACGTGCTTGGCATGAACTTCCCGACGGAGATCGGGCTCGTTTCCGACGCGAGGACCTTCCTCGAGGCGGTCCATGACGCTGCAGTCCGGATGGAGGTCCTCCCCTCGCCGGCCGCGGTCAAGCACGCTGCGCACCTCGCTGTGGAACGGTCGGCGTGGCACGAGCGCCGTCTCGGGCTGGCCGCCCGCGACGGGCTGGACGGCGGTGCGATGCGTCCCGAGGCGATCATGGCCTCGCTGGATCGGCACCTTGCCGATGACGCCGTCTTCGTCGCCGATACCGGCTATTCGTCGGCATGGGCTGGTGCCCTCGCCGACATCAAGCAGGCCGGTCGCCACTTCATGCGAGCCGACGGATCCCTCGGCTGGGCCTTCCCGGCGGCCCTCGGGGCACAGCTCGCGGAGCCGGACCGGCAGGTCGTGTGCATCACCGGTGATGGTGGCTTCGGCTATCACATCGGCGACATCGAAACGGCGATCCGGCACCGGCTGCCGGTCATCGTGATCATCCTCAACAACCAGACGCTCGCGTTCGAGGAGCACGTCCAGGACCTGCTCTACGGCAAGGTCGTCCCATCGGTCAATGAGTTCGTCGACGTCAACTATGGCGCCATCGCCCGCGCGTTCGGCGCGAACGGCTTCCGCGTCGCGAACGTCGAAGACTTCGAGCGGGCGCTGGCCCACGGGCTGAAGCGCAGCGGTCCGACCATCATCGACGCGGTCATCGACCGCGAAGCCATCGCGCCGGTCACCCGCTACGACCGGGTCCGGATCCGCGAGCTATGACGGTCATCGCGGCTCGGGTCGACGGCCCCGGTCGACCGGGGGCCGATCCGAGCCGGCCGTCGACGGAACCTGTTCCGAGCATCGACACCGTCCGCTCGCTCATCGCGCGCTACTCCAACTGGGGCCGCTGGGGACCCGACGATGAGCTCGGGACGCTGAACCACATCCAGCCGAGCGATGTCGTCGCGGCCTCGGGCCTGGTCAGGAGCGGCCGTGTGTTCTCGCTGTCCATCCCGGTCGACGAGAACGGGCCACAGTCGGGCGGCTTCGGCCGATTCAACCCCATCCATCTCATGATCAGAGACGGCAACGCGGCGGCGACGGGCACCGTCGTTCGCGACTTCTATGGAGGCCGCGACCGCTGGATCCGCGGCACCGATGACCTCCTCATCCTGCCGCTGCAATCCGGGACGCAATGGGATGCGCTCGGCCACATCGTGTTCGACGGGCACATCTACAACGGCTACGACGCGACGGACGTGGGCAGCCGGGGTGCCATCCGCAACGACATCGCCAAGACGCGGGATCGGATCGTCGGCCGAGCCGTCCTGCTCGACATCCCGCGCGTGAAGGGCGTGCCGTGGCTGGAACCGGGCGACGCCATCCACGCCGCGGACCTCGAGGCGGCCGCGATCGCCCAGGGGGTGGACGTCGGCCGGGGCGACATCGTCCTGATCCGAACGGGCCAGATGGCCCAGTGCCGTGCCGACGGCGCATGGGGTGCGTACGCCGGTGGCGAAGCGCCGGGGCTCGCGCTCGATACGGTCGGCTGGATCCACGATCACGACGTTGCAGCGATCGCCAGCGATACGTGGGGTGTCGAGGTCCTCCCGAACGAGACCCCGGACGTCTTCCAGCCGCTCCACATCGTGTTCATCGTCCACATGGGGCTGCTGGTCGGGGAGATCTTCGACCTCGAGGCGTTGGCCACCGATTGCGCCGCGGACGGCAGATACGAGTTCCTGTTCACGGCGCCGCCCTTGGCGATCACTGGTGGGGTCGGCTCGCCGGTCAACCCTCTGGCGATCAAGTAGGCCCCGCCCATGTCGACCGCGACGGGCGCCAGGCCGCCAGTCCTGATCTTCGGCGCGCACCTCGCCGCACTCGGCGTGCTCCGCGTGTTGGCACGCCACGGGATCCCGGCCTTCGTCGGCGACGACACGAGCAACGTCATCGTGAGGTCGCGCTGGTATCGCCCCGCCGAGCGGATGCTCGTGGAGACGTCCGACCCGGAGGTGCTGGCGGACTACCTCCGCTCGCTCGCGCTGCCGGGCGCGGTCCTCATCGCGTGCAGCGACCGCTGGGCGCTCGCGGTCTCGGGGCTACCTGCCGACCTGCGAGAGCGCTTTCCGGCGAGCATCGCTCCGTACGACGCGATCGATCAGTTCGTCGACAAGGACCGGTTCCGCGGACTGGTCGACCGTCTCGACATCCCGCGACCCTGGACGCTCCCCGTGCGTGAACCGGGCGATCTCGATCTGGCTTCCGATGCCGACCTCGCGGTCGGCTTCCTGAAGCCGACCGAATCACAGGTGCACAACCGCCATTTCCGGACGAAGGGCTTCTTCGTCGAGTCGCGACAGGAGGCCGTCCGGCTCGTCGAGCAGGCTCGGGGCAAGGGCATCACGTTCATGCTCCAGGAATGGATCCCGGGAGACACGTCGCAGACCGTGATCATCGACGGGTTCGTCGACCGTCACGGCGAGATCCGCGCGATGCTCGCCCGACGACGCGTACGGATGGATCCGCCACGGCTCGCCAACACGGCTTCGGACGTCACGATCCCGCTCAGTGATGTCGAGGCTTGCCTGCCCGCCGTCCGCACCCTGCTCCAGGCGACGGATTACCGCGGCATCTTCATGATCGAGTTCAAGCTCGACGAGCGCGACGGCCTGTTCAAGATCATCGAGCTGAACGCGCGGCCGTTCTGGCTGATCGGCCACATCGAACGTGCCGGGGTCGATCTGCCGTGGCTCAGCTATCTCGATGCGCAGGGTCTCGACGTACCGACGTCGGCGCCGTACCAGGTC
>DATHTG010000274.1:0-6524 GCA_035463515.1 Candidatus Limnocylindrales bacterium | reverse complement strand
GCCGGGCGGCCGACCGGCACCGCCGGTCCCGTCACGTTCCGAGTCCTGCCGACGCGCGCGGTCGTAGGCAGCTCGCCGTTCCGGCGTCCGGATCGCGTCGTACGCAGCGTTGATCCGGATCATCCGCGTGTGTGCGGATTCACCGGCGACGTCCGGATGGTGGCGCCGCGCAAGGCGGCGATGGGCCTGCGCGATCGCCTCGTCGTCGGCATCGCGCGAGATCCCCAGGACGACGTACGCGTCGCCCTCGACTCGTTCGAGCATCTATGAGTCCCCGAGCCGGCAGCACCCCGAGCACTGCGCTTGCGCGGACTCTAGCCGGAGTTCGCGCCGGTTTCGATGGGGTTCAGGGCGTCCGCGCACCGGGACTTTCGGGCCCCTGCCGCGCGGGTCGTCAGAAGCGAGCTGAGCGGCTGCGCCAGGGATGGGTCGAGGTGTCGTGCTCGACGTTCCGGTGGAACCCGTTCCTGGCGAGCAGCGCGTCGATCTCCGCGCGGTACGGCTCGCCCTCCGGCCGCTCCGCGAGCCAGACGAGGTAGCCAGGGTCCACCCGGGCGATCTCGCCGAGCGACCAGCCGATGTGGCGACCGAAGTCGAGCACACTGCCCGATGGACGGCCGGGCGGCCGACCGGCACCGCCGGTCCCGTCACGCGGCCGAGGCCGTCGGCGAGACTCGTCGTAGGCCTCCCGTGCCCGGACACTCCGGATCGCGTCGAACGCGGCGTTGATGCGCATCATCCGGGGCGTCTCGGCCTCACCGGCGAGATCAGGGTGATGCCGTCGAGCCAACCGCCGATGTGCTCGGGCGATCGTCCGGTCGTCGGCCGTGCGGTCGACGCCGAGGATGGCGTACGCGTCTGCGGTGCGCGTCTCGGACGAAGGCATGCGCGCTCGGTCCTCCCCCTTTTGCTGTCCCAGAGGGCAGTTGACAGGCTGCACCATCGCGGACTGGACGAACTCTACCGACCTTGCGTGATCCCTGCCGGACCGCACCGTAGACTCGGGAGCGCCATGCCGACGCCGACAGCCCGGATCACGATCGTCGACGTCACCGACGAGTCGACATTCGCCCTCCTGCCCCCGTGCGCCGACCCGTCGTTCGACCATCGGTCATGCGACTACTGGGAGGACGCGGATCGCGGGTCGAAGGCGATCCGGCTCGACTGGATCGAGCCTCGTGAGGTGTCGGCCGCCCCTCCGCCGCCGCGGGAGCCGGCGAATCCGTTCATCGCCGACGTGGAGGAGCGTGCCGCGAACCCGTTCGCACCACCCGGCACCGGGCGCGGCCCCTTCAACCCGTTCCTGGACGACGACGCCCAGCCGGGCGAGAACCCCTTCGCCCCCCGTCGTGCGCCACGTCCGACCGTCGGTGACACCGGCTATCCCAAGCTGCGGCTGCTCGGTCGCGGTCTCGGCGTCGCGGGCAGCTACGCGAAGGTGCTCCTTCTCGACGACGTTCCTGCTGCGTATGCACAGTTCGGGCCGTTGACGGCCTATCCCCGTGCGCAGCGCACCCGCGACCTGTATCCGTCACTGCCGGACGCACCGCTCCCCGCGGTCATAACGTGCATCGCCTCGACCGCCGCCGCGCGCGACATGGGACTCAGCCGGACGCTGGTCGAGGACGTGTGCGATGACCTCGGCCGGCGCGGGTTCGCCGCGGTCGAGACGTATCCCGAGATCGGCTTGCGGCCCGATGCGACGAGTGCGGCCACGCCAGCCTTCTGGGAGTCCGTCGGGTTCACGATCGCGGCCCCCGACGAGCGCTTCCCTGTGATGCGGCGCGAGCTCGCGTGACGCGCACCACCATCGCGGCCGCGCTCGTCGTCCTCACGGTCCTTGCCGGGTGCATCCCGCCCCGCCCGTCCCCGACGCCGCCACCTGCGGCGTCCGCGGCACCGACAGCGTCCCCTGACCGGACGGCGTCGGGCACGTTCCCGACGGCTCCTGCGAGCCCCGCCGTCGCGGTCGATCCGTCGCTCCTGGACCTGCTGCCCGATACGGTCGGCGGCGTCCCGCTCGAGTCCGATGAGGCGACGGCGGCCGAGGTCGCCGGGGAGCAATCGATCGCGCCCTTCATCTCGGCGCTCGCGGTCGCCGCGGCCTTCGGCCCGCCGTCCACCGACACGCCTGACTATGTCGTCGTCACCGTCGCGCGGCTCAAGCCGGGCCTGTTCGGCGATCTGTTCTACCGGGGCTGGCGGGACACCTTCGATGCCGCCGTGTGCGAGCAGGCGGGCGGTGTCGCTGGGCACGCCGAGGCCGAGATCGGCGGTCGGCAGACGTTCATCGGGACGTGCGCCGGGCGCGTCCACACGTACCACGTCGCGCTCCCCGACCAGGACGTGATCGTCTCGCTCCAGGGCACGGGCGACCGCCGGTTCGGCGAGCGCGTCGTCGAGGGCCTGACCGGGTAGCCTTCCGCCATGACGACCGACGCCGGTCCGCGTCCCGTCCGCGCCCCGCGTGGCCACGAGTTGTCCTGTCGCGGCTGGGCGCAGGAGGCCGCGCTGCGGATGCTCATGAACAACCTCGATCCCGAGGTCGCCGAGGATCCCGACCACCTCGTCGTCTACGGCGGCACCGGCAAGGCGGCGCGGGACTGGCGCGCCTTCGATGCGATCGTCCGCGAGCTCCGGGCACTCGGCGACGACGAGACGTTGCTCATCCAGAGTGGCAAGCCGGTCGGTGTGCTGCGGACCCACGAATGGGCGCCGCGGGTCCTGATCGCCAACTCCAACCTCGTGGGCCGATGGGCGACGTGGGACCACTTCCGGGAGCTCGAGCGGCAGGGCCTGATGATGTACGGCCAGATGACGGCGGGCTCGTGGATCTACATCGGGACCCAGGGCATCCTGCAGGGCAAGTACGAGACGTTCGCCGAGTCGGCGCGCCGCCACTTCTGCGGGACGCTCCGCGGGACCGTGACGCTGACGGCGGGCCTCGGCGGCATGGGTGGCGCCCAACCCCTGGCGGTCACGATGAACGAGGGCGTCTGCCTCGCGATCGAGGTCGACCCGGCGCGCGCACAGCGCCGCCTCGACATCGGGTACGTCGACCGCTTGACGCACGACCCGGCGGAAGGCCTCGCCTGGGCACGCCGAGCGGCCGAGCAGCGCGAGGCTGTGTCGATCGGTCTGGTCGGCAACGCCGCCGAGATCGAGCCCGCCTGGGCCGCCGCCGGCGAACGCTTCGACCTCGTCACCGATCAGACCTCCGCCCACGATGCTCTGAACGGCTACGTGCCCGACGAGATCTCCCTCGACGATGCCGACGTCCTTCGAAGGACGCAGCCAGCCGAATACGAGCGGCGCTCGCGAGCGTCCATGGCAGCCCACGTCCGGGCGATGCTCGCCTTCCAGCAGGCCGGCGCGGTCGTCTTCGACTACGGCAACAACTTGCGGGCGCAGGCGAAGGACGCCGGCGTCGAGAACGCCTTCGATTACCCGGGGTTCGTCCCGGCCTTCATCCGGCCGCAATTCTGCGAAGGCCGTGGCCCGTTCCGATGGGCCGCGCTGTCGGGTGACCCTGCCGATATCGAGCGGACCGATCGGGCGGTCCTCGAACTCTTCCCCGAGGACGCGGGGCTCCGACGCTGGATCGAGATGGCCGAGGCACGCGTCCCGTATCAGGGTCTCCCGGCGCGGATCTGCTGGCTCGGCTACGGGGAGCGGTCCAAAGCCGGCCTCGCGTTCAATGAGCTGGTCGCCTCGGGCGAGGTCAGCGCGCCGATCGTGATCGGTCGCGATCACCTCGACGCGGGTTCCGTGGCCAGCCCCAACCGTGAGACCGAGGCGATGGCCGACGGGAGCGATGCCGTCGCCGACTGGCCGCTGCTGAATGCCCTCGTGAACACCGCCGCCGGCGCGTCGTGGGTGTCCATCCACCATGGCGGCGGCGTCGGCATCGGCTTCTCGCAGCACGCCGGGATGGTGGTCGTCGCGGATGGCACGCCGCTCGCGGCCCAGAAGCTCGAGCGCGTCCTGACGACGGATCCGGCGATGGGCGTCCTCCGACACGTCGACGCCGGGTATGAGCGGGCGATCGAGGTCGCGCACGAGCGCGGCGTCCGTGTACCGATGCTCGAGGACGCCTGACCGGCCGATCCGCGGCATCCCCGGCGGGTAGCATCAGCGCGTGCTCGTCGAGTCCGTGCCGAACGTGTCCGAGGGTCGCCGGATCGACGTCGTCGACCGCCTCGCCGACGCCATCTCGTCCGTGTCGGACGTCGCGCTCCTGGACCGCACGAGCGACGCCAGCCACAACCGCTCCGTCTTCACGATGGCCGGAGATCACACGGCGGTGAGCGACGCGCTCGAACGGCTGGTCGCGGGGGCGATCCACGAGATCGACATGGACGCGCACGAGGGCGAGCATCCGCGCATCGGCGCCGTCGACGTCATCCCATTCATCCCGCTCGGCGAGACGTCGATGGATGACGTCGTCGACGTCGCACGGACGTTCGGCGAACGGATCGCCACCACCTTCGACCTGCCCGTCTACCTGTATGCGAAGGCGGCGATGCGATCGGACCGCGAACGCCTCGCCGACGTGAGGCGCGGTCAGTACGAGGGGCTGAAAGCCGAGATCGGCCAGAACGGCCGGGAGCCCGACTTCGGGCCGGCGCGGATGCACCCTTCGGCTGGCGCGGTCGCCGTGGGGGCGCGGCCATTCCTGATCGCCTACAACATCAACCTCGATTCGGATGACATCGACCTTGCCAAACGGATCGCGCGTCGCGTCCGCGAGTCAGGCGGCGGGTTGCCGAAGGTCCAGGCGAACGGGTTCGAGGTCCGCGAGCCCGAGCGCGGGCATCCGCTCCGTGCCCAGGTCTCGATGAACCTGCTCGACTTCCAGGTGACACCGCTGTGGCTCGTATGGGACTCCGTGCGCGATCTCGCCTCCGAAGACGGAGTCCTGCTCGCCGAATCGGAGCTCATCGGCCTCGCCCCGCAGGCATCGTTCGAGGCGATCGCGGACCACGTCGGCATGAGCGGCGGGACGGTCGAGGACCGGCTTGCTGCGGCCGCTGACTACATCCGACTGCGCGACTACTCGCCGATGCAGATCCTCGAGCGGCGGTTGGCTGCCGCCCGCGCCGCCGCGGACCCGGTCGCGACCGGCGACGGTCCCGGGCCGACGTGAGCGGCGGGCCGTTCCGCGTCATCGAGGGCGGGCGGACCGGGGAGCCGACACCGGGCCTGCTCATCGTCGGCGCGAGCGAGATCGTCACGCTCGCCGGCGGTGTTCGTCGTGGCGCCCACCAGGGTGAGGTCGGCCGGCTCGCGACGGACGATGCGTCCGCCCCCGACGCGCCGGTCGTCGCGGTCTGGGAGGGTCGGATCGCCGCGGTCGGTGAGCGCGCCGCCGTCGAGGCCGAGCTCGAGGCAGACGGCCTGCCGCTCGCGCGGTTCGCTCGCATCGATGCCGGTGGCGGCGCCGTCACGCCCGGCCTGATCGATCCCCACACCCACCTGCTGTTCGCGGGCTCTCGCGAGGATGAGCTGGTCATGCGTCAGGATGGCGCGTCCTACCTCGACATCCTGGCCGCCGGCGGCGGGATCCTTTCGACAGTGGAGGCGACCCGAGCCGCGTCGGAAGCCGACCTCCTCACCCACGGCCGGCGCTGGCTCGACGAGATGCTCAGCCATGGCGTCACGACCGTGGAGGCCAAGTCCGGCTACGGGCTCGACCTGGAGACCGAGGTGCGCCTCGTCGAGGTCGCCTACCGGCTCGGCCGAGAAGGGCCGATCGAGATCGTGCCGACCTGGCTCGGCGCCCACGCGGTCCCGCCCGAGTTCCGGTCACGACCGGACAGCGTCGAGGCCTACGTCAGGCACCTGCTGGATGAGCAGCTCCCGGGGATCGCCGCCCACGGTCGGGCACGGTTCGCGGACGTGTTCTGCGAGGAGGGGGTGTTCAGTGCGGCGCAGTCGAGGCGCATCCTCGACGCCGCGCGCGCCTACGGCCTCCTTCCCCGGTTGCACGCCGACGAGCTCGCGCCGTCCGGCGGCGCGGAGCTGTCCGTCGAGATCGGTGCGCTGTCGGCCGACCATCTCGCCACGCCGTCGATCGACGGGATCGCGGCGATGGCCGCGGCCGCCGATGCCGACGACCCGGTGGTCGCAACGCTGCTGCCGGTCACGACGTGGTTCCTCATGAAGGATCACCACGCTCCCGCCCGGGCGTTCATCCAGGCGGGCGTCCCGGTCGCCATCGGTACCGATTTCAATCCTGGCACGTCCCCGACACCGAACCTGACGCTGGCGATGTCGTTCGCGTGCATCAATCTGCGGATGACGCCCGACGAAGTGCTCTCGGCTGTGACGATCAACGCGGCGCGGGCGCTCGCCCTCGAAGACGAGCTCGGGTCGATCGAGCCGGGCAAGGGCGCCGACCTCGTGATCTGGCGAGTCCCGACGAGCCGGCGCATCCCGTATCACCCCGGGGCGAACCTCGTGCGCACCGTCATCAAGCGAGGTCGCGTCGTCCTCGATCAGCCGTAACGGGATCGACGACGCGC
>DATHTG010000273.1:0-1557 GCA_035463515.1 Candidatus Limnocylindrales bacterium | reverse complement strand
GAGCCTCCTGGCGCGGGCGGACCAGCTCGCGCGACAGGCGCGGGGCCGCATCGCCGTGGACGAGCCGTGGCGACCCCTGACCGCCCGCGAGTTCGACGTCGCACGACTGATCTCGGAGGGCCGCACGAACGCCGAGATCGCGGATGAGCTCGGCATCGCCCCGAAGACGGCCAGCTCGCACGTCGAGCACATCCTGGCGAAGCTCGGCGCCTCGCGCCGGGCAGAGATCGCTTCGTGGGCAGCGACCGTCGATCGGACGACCGCCGCCCACTGACCCGCCGCCGACCATCCCGCGCGACGGCGGAGGACGAATATCGAGTCGAAAGGACGTACCAGGCGCCCGTATAGGCATGCGGGTCGTCGCGACGTACGTCCGGCCCGCGTGGACGGGGCATGGATGCCGATCTCGTGATCCGCGCGCAGCAGGGCGATGAAGAGGCCTTCGCTTCGCTTGCCGTCGCCATCGGCGACCGGCTGCATGCCGTCGCGCAGCGGATCCTTCGGGACGTCGACCTCGCCGAAGACGCGACCCAACAGGCGCTGCTGACGATCTGGCGCGACCTTCCCCAGCTGCGCGATCCGGAGCGGTTCGACGGCTGGAGCTATCGCCTGCTCGTCCGCGCGTGCTACGCCGAAGGGCGGCGCACGCGCAGGTGGACGCCGAGCCTTCGGGTGCTCCCGACCGCGGCCGTCGAGGCAGATGGGTCCGCGTCGGTCATCGATCGCGACCAGCTCGAGCGCGGGTTCCGTCGACTGTCGATCGACCATCGGGCGGTCGTCGTCCTTCACCACTACCTCGACATGCCGGTCGACCAGGTGGCCAGCACGCGCGGGCTACCGGCAGGCACCGTCCGGTCGCGGCTGCACTACGCGATGCAGGGCCTGCGCGCCGCACTCGAAGCCGACGCACGCCCGGCGACCGGCGAGGTGACCGGATGACGCACGAGCGCGACAGCACGCGTGTCGTCCGCGCGTGGCTCGAGGATGGCGCCACTCGCCTACCGGACCGTGTCCTCGATGCGGTCCTTGCCGAATTGCCGATGACGCACCAGCGTCGGCGGTCGACATGGACCGATGTCCGATCCTGGCACCGGTCGACCTGGGTCAGGCTGCTCGTGGCCCTCATGGCGCTCGCCATCATCGGGTCGTCACTCGCGATCGCGAGCGGGGCGTGGCGGCTGATGCCGATCCCGCGTGCGCTGGAAAGTCGCCCGCTCGAGGCCGGCCGATGGGTCATCGACGCGCCATTCCCGGTGCGCATCAGCCTGGATCTGCCCGCCGGCTGGAAGGGCGATGAGATCGAGCGGGACGTCGTCCGGATCGTGCACGATGACGACCTGGTCGACCGGGCGGCTCTGCTCTTCACGGTCGTCGATGCGATCTACCCGGACCCGTGCCATTTCGACACGGACTCGATCAGAGAGGTCGGGCCGGGTGTCGACGACCTGACCGACGAGCTCGTCGCCTTGCGGGGCGTGGACATCACGCCACCGCAGGATGTGGTCTTCGGCGGCTACCCGGCTCGAACGCTGACGCTGACCGCTCCGGCCAGTCATG
>DATHTG010000272.1:0-3260 GCA_035463515.1 Candidatus Limnocylindrales bacterium | reverse complement strand
GTTCGATGGCGACCGGGCCGCCGTGTTCCTCCGTCGGCCCGACGGCAGGGTCTCAGCAGAAGTCACCCGCGGGCTCTCGCCGGAGTACATCGCGGCGGTCCGGGACTTCCCCGAGCGGTCGCTGCCGTCCGCCGCCATCGCCGCGCGCCGAGCGCTGTTCGCGACGAACTATCGCGACGACCCGCGCGGCGCCGGGGTTCGTGCGGCGGTCGTCCAGGAAGGCTTCGACACGATCTGTACTGCCCCACTCCTCGACGGCGACCAGGTGCTCGGCCTGCTGAACGTCTACCACGATCAGCCGCACGAGTGGACCGGCGACGAGCTCGAGACGATCGCCGCGCTGGCGACCCAGGCGAGCGTCGCCATCCGGACAGCACAGAACTTCGAGAAGATGGCGACCTGGACGGCGCAACTGCAATCGATCCAGCAGCTCGGCGCGAGGCTCAACCACCTATCCAACGTCGCCGACATCGGCATGGCCATCGGGACGGAGCTCCGCCAGCTCATCGACTATCACAACGTCCGCGTCTACCGCCGCTACGGCGATGAGCTGATCCCGGTCGCGTTCCGCGGTCAGGTCGGGGAGTACGTCGACGAGACACCGGAGCAGCTCAAGGTCGGGATGGGCGAAGGGATCACCGGCTGGGTGGCCCAGCACCGCATCGCCCAATACCTGCCCGACGCCAGCAGCGATCCGCGCGCCAACACGATCCCCGGGACCGATGACGACCTCGACGAATCGATGCTCCTCGCGCCGATGCTGTTCGAGGACGACGTCCTCGGCGTGCTCGTGCTATCGAAGCTCGGTCTCCACCGGTTCAGCGACGACGACCTGCGCCTGCTCGTGATCTACGCGAGCTTCGCCGCGCAGGCGATGGCCAACGCGGACGCCACCGAGCGACTCCGCGAGCAGTCGACCGCACTCGAGCAGCAGCTCCGCAGCCAGCGCGCGCTCCTGCAGATCACCGAGTCGATCCTCACGACGCTCGATGGCCGGGCCGTCCTCGAGAGCATCACCGAGCGGCTCGGCGGCCTGATCGCGTGCGACAACATCGCCATCGAAGTCATCGATCCGTCGAACGGGCTGCTCACGCCATTGACGGCACGTGGCGTCCACGCTGCCGCGTATATGGAGGCCTGGGAGCCCGGTGAGACCGGCGTCGCGACCTGGGTCGTGGAGCACAACGAGCCGGTCTACATCGACGACGAGCGGCACGACCCACGGGTCAACCACTTCCGCGGACCGGATGCGGATGAGGCGTCGATGGACGGCAGCCTGATCGTCGTCCCGCTGCGCGGGCGCTCGGGCGCGATCGGTGTCCTGACGATGGAACGCCTCGGCCTGGGCAACACGTTCACAGCGGAGGAGTTCGACCTCGTCCAGCTGTTCGCCGCGCAGGTCTCGATCGCGCTGCAGAACGCAGAGGTGTACCAGGCGATCGAGCTTCGGGCGCAGACGGACGGGCTGACCGGGCTGCTGAACCACGCGACGTTCGAGGATCACCTAGCCCGCGCGGCCCGCGACGGCGGGCCGTTCGGGCTGATCATGCTCGACCTCGACGACTTCCGCGACGTCAACAACACGATGGGTCACCAGGCCGGCGACGAGCACCTGCGACGCATCGCCGAGGCTCTGACGAGGTCCGGCCGCGATACCGACCTGGTCTTCCGCTACGGCGGTGACGAGTTCGCGTTCCTTCTCCCAGGCGCCGACCCCGACGGTGCGCGCCGTGTGGCCGAGCGGGCGTCCGCAGCCGTGCGAGGTCTTGGTGGACCCGTCACGGCGTCCGTCGGGGTGGCGACGTTCCCGCTTGACGGGGCGACAGCTGACGATGTGCTCCTCGCAGCAGACCGTGCCTGCTTCGTCGCCAAACGGGACGGGCGGGATCGGGTCGCGACAGCCGCCGAGGGTCTCGCACTGGCGGCCGAGTTCCGGCCACAGGCCCCGACGCCGGTCGACTCCGAGGTGGTGGCCCCGGACTGACGGGCTCGCTCCGGCGCTGCCCGCTCGGCGTGACTGTGACGAACGTCCAGTGGGACAGGTAGTGAGCCGTCCGGAGTCTCGATTCCTTCGGGAGGGGCAGAATCACGGACCGTATGCCGAGCATGACGCAGCGATCGGGCTGGGCGGCGACCGCCGGCATCTCCCTCGTCGTCCTGATCGGTGCCTGCATACCGACCGGGGCGCGCGTGCCGACGTCGGCGCCGACAGCGCCGGGGACCGGCGGGTCGCCCGCGATCAGCTCGCAGTCGTTTTCCCCGTCACCGTCAGGTCCGTCGGCGCGACCGTCGTTCATCTATCCGACGCCGACCCCACTGCCGACCTTCTTCATCTACCAGGTCCGGCCAGGCGACACGCTCACGTCGATCGCGCGCAGGCACGGCACGACGGCGCGGAGCATCTCCTTCTGGAACCGTCAGCGATATCCCTCGCTCGACCCGGACTCGCCGACGTTTTCACCGAACCGCATCGAGGTCGGCTGGGAGCTGCTGCTCATCCCGGACGTCGAGCTCGACCCCGAGGAGCTGCCGGAGCCGTCGTCGAGCGGCTGAAGCCGGGACCCTCCGAAGGCTGCCGCTCAGGCCCCCGCCATCTCGAGCAGGAACGGGAAGACCCACAGCTTCGAGGTGATCCCCGCGAAGCCGAGTACGGTGATGAGGACCAGCAGGCCGACGAACGCGAGCAGCAGCATCCGGTCGCTCGCGTCGAACCGCAGTTCGCGGAACCACGACCGCTTGCCCGTACCGAAGGCGCGCAGGTCCATCGCGTCGATCGTGTCCTCGGCGCCGGCGATGGCGTTGACCACGGTCGGCACGATCACTGGCGTCGACCGGCGCAGACGCCGCAGCAGGCCGCCGCCGCCACCGCCAGCCGCCCAGTCGTACCCGCGGATCCGCTGCGCGTCGACGGTCGTCGCGAAGTCTGCCGCCAGCGACGGCAGGAAGCGAAACGTCAGGTCGATACCGAAGGCGAACTTGTCGGGGACGCCAAGGCGGCGGAACGTGATCCCGAAGTCCGATGGGGCGACAGCGAAGGCGACCGGGAACCCGATCGTCGCCATGGCCAGATACCGCACGAACAGGGTCACGGCGAGGCTGAGCGACTCGGCTGACATGGGTGTCCCGAGGACCGGCAGGTAGAAGATCACGTGCGCGTTCTCGAGTGAGACGTCCCCGGTCGCGCCGCCGCCGATGATCGCGTTCACCACGACCAGCGCTCCGATGAACGTGAACACCACCATCCAGTTGCGCCGGATGAA
>DATHTG010000271.1:0-2353 GCA_035463515.1 Candidatus Limnocylindrales bacterium | reverse complement strand
TCGCGGATCGCCTCATCGGCCAGCATCCGGACACCGGCCATGCCCAGCCCTCCGGCGATGAGCAACAGGTGCCGGCTCCTCGCGTCGACCTCGAACGGCCGGCCGAGCGGCCCCAAGAGGTCGATCGCATCGCCGTGGCGCAACCGGGTGAACCACTCCGTCCCGCGACCGATCACCCGGAAGTGGATCGTGACGATGCCCGTCACCGCGTCCGCCGTGTTGATCGAGAACGGCCGACGCAGCACCATGCCGGAGTAATCGCCCGTCCGGATGTGGACGAATTGCCCGGCCCGCGACCCATTCGCGATGTCTGGCGCGTGATAGGCCTGGAGCCACTGCCCCGGGAGGATCTCGCGGCTGTCCACCAGCTCGGCCGCGGCGAGCCGCATCGTCACGCGGTCGGGCGGCCCTCCGCGCCCGTATCTTCCTCGTCCTCGCCATCGCGCTCGCCGAGGTCGTCGTCGCCATCGACGTCGGCTTCGCCATCCGCGTCAGCCTCGGCATCGATGTCGGCATCCGCATCGATGTCGGCGGTCTCGCCCTCGGTCGGGCCGGTGCCATCCGACGACTCCGCGAGCTCGGGCGCGACCGACGGGTAGGCCTCGGCGAGGGCGTCGGCCAGGTCACCGAAGACATCGGTCGGGTCGTAGAACTCCACGAGCTGGTCCGGTCCGGTGAGCGTCCGCCACTCCCCTTCGGCCTCTTCCGGGACCACCTCGGCACGGAACGCGCCCGCCGACGTCAGCACGAGCCGTTCGTCGTCGTCATCGACGATGACCAATTCGCCTACGAGGTTCGAGGCCGTCGCCGCGGCCGCCTCGAAGTCGTCGAGCAGGCGCGACTCGGCGCGCTGGCTCCGCTCCTGGTACTCGAGTGCGAGGTCGTACAGGCGACGCGCCGCAGCCTCGTCGTCGTCGAGCTCGACCTCGGCCGGCTGGCCGGCGGCCCACGAGTCCGCGGCGCCCGCATAGGGATCGCCGAGACCGACCGTCTCTTCCGGCGCGATGCCTGCGACGTCGAGGACATCGTCGGTCGCGGTGGGCTCGGGCGACATCCCTGCCGCTTCCTTGGCGGCCTCGCTGAATGCCGCGAAGATGTCGGCCGGGTTGTAGAGCTCGATGAGCTCCGCGGCCGATTCGATGACCTCGGTCTCGCTGACCCAGTCCCCGGTCAGGTCGTCGAGATAGCGCGTCCGGCTGCGGAACGTGCTGTCGGGCGCGATCGACAGGTAGTCGGGCTCCTCATCGATGAGCGTCAGCCCGCCGTACGCCGCGATCCGTTCCTTGTGCCGGTCGAGGAAGCGCCGCAGCTGGTCCGTCGACTGGACGAGGAAGTCACCACGCTCGAGCGCCGCGTCAGCGGCGATCTCACCGAGCAGGTCGTTGCGGCCCGTATCCATGGTTCGCCTCCTGTTCGGTTCGTCGCCGGGTGGCAGGTTCTCGCGCCGGATGCTCATGGGTCAGCGATGGTATTCGAGGTCGGTGCCCATGCGCTCTCGCAGGAACATCGAATGGTGGCGCTCGAAGATCCATTCGCCGGCACGGTGGCCGAGCGCGCGGGTCGCCTCATCGGCCTCGAGCTTGTCGAGCGTCGCGTAGTCGGGCAGGTCGAGCAGGATCACGTTGTCGAAGTCCCAACCGTGGGCGACGTTGTACCAGCCGACGAAGCGGATCCCGAACCGCTCCTCGTACTCCTTCACCTGGCGCGGAAAGATCGTGCGCATGAAGAACTTGAAGAACGGGTCGCGGCCGCGTCGAACGGAGAAGTACGTCGCGAGGATGGGCACGTGGCCATTGTGTCATGGGGGCCCGGCCGGACGTGGCATCGGGTCGGCGGAGCGGGCGGTCAGTCCGTCGGAGCGTCGGTCGGGTCGCGCGCCTCGTCCTCGATCTCACCCACGGTCTTCGTGCCACTCGCCAGCGGGCGCCGGCGACTTCGCCTGTCTGCGGCGACGAGCCGAAGCAGGAACACGATCGTCTGGCCGGCGACCAGGAGTAGACCCACGACCCCGAACAGAAGGGCGGCACTCAGCCATTCAGGCCAGCCCCACATCGCGCTGAGCGGCGTGAGGACGATGAGGATCGCCAGGACGATCAGCTGGAACCGGAAGCACCCGAGGCCCGGGCCGCGCTCGGCGTCGAGGTCCTCGCCCTTGTACTGGACCGGGCCGGTGGAACGCGCCGGACGCGGCGGGGTCGGATCGGCGTCGGGCTGGGGCTGGGTCACGAGCGCGAACGATACGGGAGGTCCGGTCAGGGCGCCGGTTCGGCCGCTCTGGGCTCCGGCGCGGGCGGATCCGTCGCAAGGCCCTCCACGACCTCGGCACGGGGCACCGCGAGCAGGATGGACGGGG
>DATHTG010000270.1:0-3363 GCA_035463515.1 Candidatus Limnocylindrales bacterium | reverse complement strand
GTCGTCGCGCTGACGGTCCGCCACGCGATCGCGCTGATCGCGCGGTTCCGGGAGCTCGAGGGATCCGCGACGGGCATCGAGCTCGCGATCGCTGGTGTCCAGGAACGGCTCGTGCCGATCGCGACGACGCTGCTTGCGACGGCCGCGTTCGCGCTCCCCTTCGTTGCTCTCGGTGATGTCGCGGGGCTGGAGATCATGCGGCCGATGGCGGTCTTCGTCCTCGGCGGGCTGGTCAGCACCAGCCTGCTGATCCTCTTCGTCCTCCCGAGCATCTATCTGCTGTCCGGACCCAGCCCTGAGTCCGAGACCGAGGCGTTCATGAGTGAGCCGCCGGCCTTCGAGCCGTCGGCGGCATAGGAGCGAACGAGATGACACGACATCGTTGGGTCCTGACCGGGATCGCCGTCGCCGCCCTCGCGCTCGGCGCCTGCAACAGCAGCGGTGGCGGGGCGAGCGCCCCGAAGGTCGAAGCCATCACCATCGAAGAGGATGAGGCCAGTGGCCTCAAGACCCTGACCCTGTCTGACAAGGCGGCTGAGCGGCTCGGGCTGGAGACGGCCCAGGTCGCCGGAACCGGCTCGCAGATGACGATCCCGTACGCCGCCGTCGTCTACGACGCCTCGGGCAAGACCTGGACGTACGTCAACGAGTCCGGTCTGACCTACAAGCGCGCGGAGATAACCGTCTCCGAGATCGACGGGGACACCGCTCGTATCACGGCCGGGCCACCCGCCGGCACCGCTGTCGTCACGACCGGTGCGGCCGAGCTGTACGGCGCCGAGATCGGCGTCGGCGGCGGCCACTGATCGTCGTCTAGAGCCCCGAGAGCCCTGGGGGGACCTGGGTCATGTTGATGCGCCAGATCATCGCAACCAGCCTGCGCTTCCGATTCATCGTGGTCGCGCTCGCGGCGGGCCTGATGATCTTCGGCGCTGCCCAGGTTCGGGCGATGCCAGTCGACGTCTTCCCGGAGTTCGCGCCACCCAAGGTCGAGATCCAGACGATCTGCATCGGCCTGTCCGCGGAGGAGGTCGAGCAGCTCGTCACGGTGCCGATCGAGCAGTCGCTCGCTGGCATCGAAGGGCTCGAGACCATCCGGTCGAAGTCGGTCATCCAGCTCTCGCAGGTCGTCCTACTCTTCAAGCCGGGGACGAACGAGCTCAAGGCCCGCCAGCTCGTCGCGGAGCGACTGGCCCAGATCACCCCGTCGCTTCCGACCTGGGCTGCGCCGCCGGTGATGCTCCAGCCGTTGTCCGCGACCAGCCGAGTCATGAAGATCGGGCTGAGCTCGGAGACCGTCGATCAGATCGACATGTCGATGATCTCGTACTGGACGATCCGGCCCCGCCTGCTGAGCGTCCCCGGCGTCGCCAACATCGCCATCTGGGGTGAGCAGATCGACATGCTCGCCGTCCAGGCGATCCCGGAGAAGATGATCGAGAAGGGCGTCGCCCTGACCGCGATCATGGATGCCGTCTCCGAAACGCTCGACGACGGCCTGCTCCAATTCAACCCGGGCAACTTCACCGGAACGGGGGGCTACGTCGACACGCCGAACCAGCGCTTCGTGATCCGCCACGTCCCGCCGGTCGTGAGCGTCGATGACCTGGCGCACGTCACGGTCCCCGGTCGGGACGGTCAGCCGGTCCCGCTCACCGACGTCGTCGAGCTCGTCCGCGACCACCAGCCGCTCATCGGCGAGGCCGTCATCAACGACGGCCCGGGCGTCATGCTCATCGTCGAGAAATTCCCGTGGGCGAATACCCTCGACGTCACGCGCGGTGTCGAGGAGGCGCTTGACCAGCTCAGGCCCGGCCTGCCCGGCATCGTGGTCGATCACACGATCTTCCGGCCTGCGAGCTTCATCGAGCTGGCGCTGCACAACCTCTCGAATGCGCTGATCCTCGGCAGCGTCCTCGTCTTCGTGATCCTCGTGATCTTCCTGTTCGAGTGGCGGACGGCGCTCATCAGCCTCGTCGCCATCCCGCTCTCGTTGATGGCCGCCGCGATGGTGCTCTACATCCGCGACGTGACCATCAACACGATGATCCTGGCGGGCTTCGTCATCTCGGTGGGTGTCGTCGTCGATGACGCGATCATCGACGTCGAGAACATCACGAGGCGGCTGCGTCAGGCTCGCCTGGAGGGAAGCTCGCGGTCGACCGCATCGATCGTCCTCGACTCGTCGCTCGAGGTCCGCAGCGCGATCGTGTACGCGACGCTGATCGACGTCATCGCGGTCTCGCCGGTGTTCTTCATCAGCGGACTCTCCGGCTCGTTCTTCCAGCCGCTGGTCGTGTCGTACGGCCTGGCGGTGCTCGCCTCATTGGTCGTCGCCCTGACCGTCACCCCGGCCCTCGCGTTCATCCTGCTGCGCAACGCGCCGATCGAGAAGCAGCGCTCGCCCATCACGAAGCGGCTCCAGGATGCCTATGCGAGCGTGATCGCGCGGGTCCTGCGCGGGACGCGGCCGGCGTTCGTGACCGTCGGCCTCGTCAGCATGGTCGGCCTCGGCGTGTGGCCGCAGCTCGGCCAGTCGCTCCTGCCCGACTTCAAGGAACGCGACTTCCTCATGCATTGGGTCACGGCGCCTGGCACCTCGATCGGCGAGGAGACGCGCGTGACGATCGCCGCATGCAATGAACTCCGCCAGATCCCCGGTGTGCGCAACTGTGGTTCGCACATCGGGCAAGCCTTCGTCGCCGACGAACCGTACGGCGTCGAGTTCGGCGAGAACTGGATCAGCGTCGACCCGAACGTCGACTACGACAAGACGCATGCCGCGGTCCTCGAAGTCGTCAACGGCTACCCGGGCCTGCGGCGCGACGTCCAGACCTATCTGAAGGAGCGCATCCGTGAGGTCCTGACCGGATCGAGCGATGCGATCGTCGTTCGGATCTACGGGCCCGAGTTGTCGACCCTCAAGGAGCTCGCGGACGACGTCGAGGAACGGCTTGAGGCCATCCCGGGCATCATCGACCTCCATAGCGAGCAGCTCGTCGACATCCCGCAGATCCAGGTCGAGGTCGACCTGGCGAAGGCTCAGGCGTACGGTGTCAAGCCGGGCGACGTCCGGCGTATCGCCTCGACGTACATGGCCGGCGAGGAAGTCGGCGACATCTTCAATACTGGCAAGGCCTACGACGTCGTCGTGTGGAGCGTCCCGCAGAAGCGCGGCAGCCTGACCGACGTCGAGAACCTGCTCATCGATACGGCCACCGGGGGGAAGGTGGCGCTCAAGACCGTGGCAGACGTCACCGTCGCGCCGACCGCTGGCCACGTGAACCACGAGCAGACCGCACGACGCATCCACGTCGACGCCAACGTCCGCGGCCGCGACCTCGGCGCCGTGGTCGCCGATGT
>DATHTG010000269.1:0-4192 GCA_035463515.1 Candidatus Limnocylindrales bacterium | reverse complement strand
GTCTCCTCCTCGCCGGTCTGACGAGCGGAGAGATGATCCCACTCATCCTCCTTGCCGCCCTCGGCATCGCGCTCGCGGTCTTCGCGCTCAGGCGACTCACGCCCGCCGGTACGCTCCGTGCCGCCCGCGGCCTCCCGGCGGCCGTCCTGATGCGCGGCATCATCACGTTCGCCTTCTTCGCGGTCGATGCCTACGTCGCTCTCGCTCTCGTCGAGTGGCGCGGCCTCAGCGCCGCCCAAGCGGGGATCGCACTCACCGCCGCGACGATCAGCTGGACCGCGGGTTCGTGGACCCAGGCTCGGTTCGCGTCACGCTGGCAACCGGAGCGGTTCGTGCGTGCCGGCCTGGTCGTGCTCGTCGCCGGCCTCGCCACGTTCGGCGTCATCCGTTCGCCGCAGGTCTCGCCGTGGCTCGCGATCCCGACGCTGGCCCTCGCCGGCTACGCGATGGGTCTCGCCTATTCGCCGTTGGCGCTCATCGTCCTGCGTGAGGCACCGGTGGCCGAACAGGGCCGTGCCTCGTCGGCCATCTCGCTGACCGACTCGCTCGGCACGGCGCTCGGGACCGGCATCACCGGCGCGCTCGTCGCCGCATCCGTGCGCGGCACGGGTGACCCGGCGACCGGGCTCGCGTTCGGCTTCGCGGTGGCCGTCGCGGTCGCCCTGCTCGGCGTCGCGATCGGCGGACGCTTGCACGGGCAGACGACGGAGGCAGCAGTCCCCAACGCGGTGGTGGCGCGCGGCGCCTGAGGCGGGATGCCCGTCGGATATCACCGCGTGCTGCGGTAGACTTTCGGCCGGCCGGCGCCCGCTCCAGACGTCACGTCCGCCGATCCGATCATCCACCCGCTGGAGGACCCGATCCCGATGTCCGCTGAGGCGCTGCGCGAACGGATCCGCGAGATCCCGGACTTCCCGAAGCCCGGCATCCTCTTCTACGACATCACGACCTTGCTCAAGGAGCCGGCCTCCTACAAGGAGGCGATCGACCTCATGCTCGAGCCATACAAGGACGAGCAGGTCGACATCGTCGTCGGCATGGAGTCGCGCGGCTTCATCTTCAGCGCGCCCATGGCATACCAGCTCGACGCCGGGCTCGTCCCTGTCCGCAAGCTCGGCAAGCTGCCGGCCGAGACCATCACCGTCGAGTACGCGCTCGAATACGGCTCGAACACCCTTGAGATCCACCGCGACGCGATCCAGGCAGGCCAGAAGGTCCTCATCGTCGACGACCTGCTCGCGACCGGCGGGACCGTCAAGGGCACGATCGAGCTCATCGAGCGGCTCAAGGGTGAGGTGATCGGGTTGGGCTTCCTCGTCGAGCTCGAGTTCCTCAAGGGTCGAGAGCGGCTCGACGGCCGTCGTGTCACCAGCGTCATCAAGTACTAGCCGTCCCAGCTGACCGCGCGCTATCGCTCGACCCGCCGTGACCGACACTCCCCGACCCGACCCCGACACCCCGGAGACGGCGATCTCGACGCCCGAGACCGGCGGTGCCGACCTCGCCCGACGCCGGTTCTTCCGCCAGTTCGCGGGTGACGTCGTGCACGGTGCCGTGACGGTCGTGGGTGCAGCCCAGGCCCTGCAGCGGGCGTCGGCCGAGGCCGCCGGCGCGATCCTCGACCCGTCCTCGTACGGCGGCGTCGCGGACGCCGCGGCACCTGCCGTGCCGGCGGCGCCGACCGGCTTCCGCGCGTCGTTCCGCGAAGGCACCGGGGTCCTCTACATCGTCGACCAGCGCAAGCTCCCCGACGCCCTCGTCGAGTTCGAGGCGAAGTCCGCGGCGCAGGTGGCCTATGCGATCCGCGAGATGATCGTTCGTGGCGCTCCCGCCATCGGCCAGGTCGCGGCGATCGGCATGGCGCTGACAGCCAAGGCCAACGTCAACACCCGACCCTATGCCCGTCGCGCGACGCTGCGCGGGGCAGCGAACGTGCTGCGCAACTCGCGGCCGACCGCAGTCAACCTCGGTTGGGCGGTCGACCGGGTCATGGCCGCGTACGAAGCCGTCGACGAGCTGAACGAGGACGGCGAGGTGATCGCCAAGGCGATCCGCGACGAGGCGGACACGATCGTCTTCGAGACGACCGACGACCACGGGCGGCTGGCGGCCGCCGGACTCGCGGCGCTCGATTTCCCGGAGGATCGTCCGCTTCGGATCCTGACGCACTGCAATACCGGGCCGCTCGCCTGCGGCCAGTTCGGGACGGCACTGGGGATCGTCCAGGCGGCGCACAACGCCGGTCGGGCGATCCACGTGTGGGTCGACGAGACGCGCCCGTACCTCCAGGGCGCCCGCCTGACCGCGTGGGAGCTCGCCCAGGCCGGCGTCCCGCACAGCCTCATCCCCGACGTCGCGGCCGGGCACCTGATGGCGCGCGGCGAGGTGGACGCGATCATCGTCGGGGCCGATCGTGTCGTTGCCAACGGCGATACCGCGAACAAGATCGGGACCTACACCCTTGCGGTCCTCGCCGCTCGCCACACGATCCCGTTCTACGTCGCTGCCCCGGTGAGCTCGATCGACCTCGGGACGCCGGTTGGCCTCGACATCCCCATCGAGGAGCGATCCGGCGACGAGGTCCTCCACGTCCGGGGCGTCCGCCTCGCCCCGCCCGACACCGACGTCCGAAACCCGGCGTTCGACGTGACACCTGCCGAGCTGATCTGGGGCATCGTCACCGAGGAGGGCGTTCTCCGGCCACCGTACGACACGTCCCTGGCCGAGGCCGTCGCGGCGCGGCAGAGCCGTCGGGCGCAGAGCCCGGGCTTCGCCGCGCTGACAGGAACCGCCGGCTGATGGCATCGGTCGCGATCACCCGTCGATCGGCGGTGCTCGCGCGCCAGACGACCGATCGCGACGCCTTGCGCGCGTTCCTGTCACAGGACAGGCTGTATGCCGCGTACGCCATCTGCGACCTCGAGGATCGCGAGTTCACCAGGACGCGCTGGGGAGCCGCGTACGACGGTGACCGGATCATCGCGATCGGCCTCGAATACACCGGGCCGACACCCCAGCCGCTGTTCGTGATGGGCGAGGCCGAGGGGATCGCCGCCGTGCTCCGCGACGTGATCCGGCCGCGCGCCGCGTACATCGCCGCCCGCCACGAGATGCTCCCGTCGATCGAGACGCAGTACCGCGTGGACCCGGGGCCGCAGATGGTGCGGATGTGGGTCGACCGGTCGCATTTCAAGCCGTACCCGGCCACCGTGGAGCGGCTGCTCCCGGTCGAGATCGGCGAGCTCAATCGGCTCTATCAGCTCGGCTTCGCGTCCTGGCTGCCCGCGACCGCGATCGCCGATGGCGTGTACTACGGGATGCGTGTCAACGGTCGGCTCGTGGCCGCCGCCGGCACGCACGTCATCAGTCCGACCGCGCGGCTCGCCGTCGTCGGGAACGTGCTGACCCACATGGACTATCGCGGCCGGGGCTTCGCGACCGCCGTGACCGGCGCCGTGACCGCCGAGCTGTTGCGGACGTGCGACCAGGTCGTGCTCAACGTGCGCGCCGACAACCCTCCAGCGATCAACGCATATCGGCATCTCGGCTACAGCGAGCACGCGCGCTTCGAGGAGCGTCTGATCCATCGTCTCGGTCCACCCTGGGCCGATCTGGCGGCGCCGTTCCGCCGCCTCTTCAGCCGGAAGGAGTCCGACCGCCCATGACCGCCCAAGCGACCCTGCCCGCCCACGACGTGACCGACCTCGGCCTTGCGGCTGAGGGCGTCCGCCGCATCGAGTGGGCCGAGCGTGAGATGCCGGTGTTGCGGCTCATCCGCGAGCGGTTCGAGCGGGACCGGCCGCTCGATGGCCTCCGAGTCGGCGCGTGCCTCCACGTCACGACCGAGACCGCCAACCTGATGCGGACGCTCAAGGCCGGTGGCGCGGACGTCGTGCTTGCCGCCTCGAACCCCCTGTCGACCAAGGATGACGTCGCAGCGGCGCTCGTCGCCGAGTACGGTATCGCGGTCTTCGCCCGACGCGGCGAGGATCGGGACACCTACTACGACCACCTCAAGTCGGTCGCCGACACGCATCCCCAGATCACGATGGACGACGGCTGCGACCTCGTGTCGTTGCTCCACAGCGACCGGCCGGATCAGGTCAAGGAGGTCCTCGCCGGGACCGAGGAGACCACGACCGGCGTCATCCGCCTCAAGGCGATGGCGGCCGACGGCGCCCTCGGGTTCCCG
>DATHTG010000268.1:0-3836 GCA_035463515.1 Candidatus Limnocylindrales bacterium | reverse complement strand
CGAGGTCGATCGGCTATCGGCGTCTCAGGGACCCGGCGCCCGTGCGGGCGTCGGCGCTGACGCCTCGATCGAGGATGTGCGCTCGGCAGCGCTGGCGGGTGTGGAACGGTGGCGTGCCCGTGCCAACAACCCGTTGAGTGACCGGCGGATGATCGAGGCGGCGGAGATCGTCAGCCGCGCATACGAGGAGATCCACGCCACGGCTCGGTAAGCAGATCGACCGGAGCATCTCCATCGCGTCGTCGTGTTCCACGCTCCGGCCTCTTCTGCTAGCTCCAGGGCGACGGCAGGTGCGTCAGCGGCTCACGGTCGGGCAGGACGTCTGCCTGCAGACCGGCATCTGCCGCCGGCACGTAGCGTTCCTCGAGACCGAGCTCCTTGAGGACGATGTTCCGGCCCTGCGCGATACCGGTCGCCTTGTAGAACGCGACCGTCCTGTTGAATCCCTGTCTGCCGAACCCGCAGTCGCTCGAGACGATCAGCTTGTCTGCGGGGATGACCTCGAGCGCCCGGCGGATCCGGCCGGCCACGACCGGTGCCATGTCGGCCTGCAGCTGGCGATGGCTCACGACACCGACAGCGATCTTCTTCGAGAGGTCGTTCGCGTACGGCTTGAAGAGGTCGATCTCGGCCAGCTCGTTCTCGGTCGCCTCGACGGTCCAGACATCGCCCTTGAGGCGGTTCAGATAGATGTCGATCGAATTCGCATACGACTCGCCGCTGTAGACCTTCTGCATGTTCGGGTTGCCCCAACACGTATGGATCCATAGCTCGACGTCGTCGAGCCCGTCGACCTCGTGGTTGAACGCGTCGACCATGAAGTCCAGGAGCTCGGTCTGCTCCGGGTGGAAGGCAGCCGTGAAGTGGATCGTCGGCTCCTCGATCTGGATGACCTTCGCGCCGGCGGCGGCGAGCTGACGGAGCTCGGTGTTCATGGCCGTGGCCATGTCCCAGATCAGCTGCTTCTTGTCGTCGAGGTCGTACTCGGAGGTGTGGCTGTCGAGGAAGATGGCGAGCACCTGAGACGAACAGGTCCCGAACTTGACCGGCTTGCCCGACGCCGCGCGCGCCTGTGCGATCCGCCATAGCTTCGCGTACTCGAGCGGGTTCTTCGGATCATGCTCGACCTTGCCGACGACCCGCGGCCAGCGCCAGGTCGTCTCGATCTCGTTCATCAGGGTGCCTGCCGGGAACGCGAGCAACGAGTCGCGCGACTTCTCGTACTGGAGCTCCTCGTGCTCGAGGCCCTTCCAGCGCTGGAGCGGGTAGTGATGCCATGACCGGCCCGCGAAATCCTCGTCGAGGTGGTAGTCGCCGTTGGTCAGGATGTCGAGGCCTGCCCGCTCCTGGTCGGCGATGACCGTCGCGTGGGCGTCGAGGAACTGCTCGCGGAAGCGGACGTCCAGGAGCGCCGAATCAAGCGGCCGACCCCAGAGGCCCTGGTCGTACCACCGGGGCCGCGGCCACGAGCCCGTGACGGTGGCGGGAAGCATGAGGTCCTCGGTCGCCGTGAGCATCGGGGCGCTCCTCCTCGTCGGGTCCGCGTGGTCCGTCCGGTCGTCGTTCGTGGCTGGCGCAACGAGTCTGTCAGGTGGAGCTGGTCGACGCAGACCCGCGCTGCAGGTGCGGTCCGGGGCAGATAGGGGTAGTCTGATGGCGTCCCCCGGGTCAGCGCGAGGCCCGTCCAGTGCTTTCGAAAACGATCCAGTCGATCGTCGGCATCTTCGTCGGCTTTGCCATCGGTGGCCTCCTCGGGTTGGTCGCGACACCCATCGCTCCGGCCCCATCGATGCCACGCAGTGGCTTCATCGCGGAGGTCGACCGCGACATGCCGCCCGTCGCCGTCGAGCTCACGGCGGTGCTCGGCCCCACGACCACGCGGGGCCCACGAGACGACGCCGTCCTTCCGCTGACGCCGACGCCACCCGGGCCTCTGTCGGCCGATCCCGTCGCCACTCCGAAGCCGACGTCCCCGAAGGCGGCATCGAGCGAGCCCGCGGCGTCCCGGCCGGCGCAGAACGCTCCGCAGGCCACACCGAAGCCCACACCGAAGCCGAAGCCGTCACCACGACCGGCGTCGACTCCCCCGCCCGCCTCGAACCCGCCCGACCCGGCCATCCAGGAGCCGGCACCGACGCCCGAGCCGAAGGCGGAGAAGCCGAAGGGCTCGAAGCCGAAGCCATCCGAGCCGAAGCCGGACAAGCCGCCGAAGCCGCCGAAGCCGCCGAAGTAGTGCCCTCGGGCCTTGGCGCGGGTCCGCCTACCCTTCCGGCGCGTCGAGCTCCCGAGCGTAGCGTGGGAAGCGGAACCGCTGGTCTCGCGTGAGGATCCCGCCGTGGCCGAGCTTTGCGACCGTCGCCTCTGACGCCGGTTCACCGGCCAGCAGCCGGGGCAGCAGCAGGTCAGCGGCCGTGGCTTTCGAGTACGCCCCACACGTCGGCAACCCGAGGATCGACGTCCCGCCGACCCGAGCGAGCCACAGCATCGATCCGGGATGCGACGGCACGCCGTGCCGCACGACCCGCCCACCGAGCGCATCGATGGCGACGAAGAAGGCATCTTCCGGGTCCGTCGAGGCGGACCCCGCGGTCAGGATGAGATCGGCTGTCTCCGCCCCGCGCGTGAACCTGCCGACCGCGGTCTCGACAGCGTCGGCGTCGTCCTCGACGTAGACGATGTCCAGGATCTGCGACCCGAGCCCCTCGATCTTCGCGCGGACCGACGCCTCGAAGCGCTCCTTCGCGGTCGCCCGGACCGACTCCTTCACCACGACACCGACGCGCCTGGGCGCGAACGGGGCGATCTCGACGATCGGCTGGCTGCCGAAGCCCGCGATCCGCGCCCCCGAATCGATCACGCCCGCATCGACGAGGTGCGGAGCGACCTTCACGCTCGCGACGAGGTCACCCTTCTCGACGACCTGGCCATCGAAGACCGTGAAGACCTCGAGCGGATCGAGCCGGTTGATCCGTTCGAGCTCGACGATCCGGACATGCACGACGCCGTCGACCGATGCCACGAGGTCAAGGCGGCTCTGGTTCGGTCCGCGCGCGTCAAGACCCGGACCGGCGATCGCCTTGGCCAATCGCAGAGCTGCCTCGTCCTCGTGCAGCTCGTTGCCGCTGGGGACGAGGACCGTGACCGCCGGCCCGACATCCTCGGCCGCGAGGGCGAGCAGGTCCTCGTCGGTCAGGCGACGACCCTTCGACCAGCGTCTGCCGCCGACCGTCAGGTCGCGCGTGAGGATCGAGCCGGCCAGCCGGGCAGGCGCGCGTCGACCGGGAGTGACTCGCTCGACGCGCACCTCTCGACGCTGGGCCGGAGCGTGCTACCGACCGAGCGCGGCGTCGATCGCCCGGCGCGTGTAGACCTCCGCCATCTTCGATCGATACGCGCTGTCGGCGTAGATATCGCTGCTGACGGTCTGGCCCTCGGTCGCATGGGCGGCAGCGTCGGCGACCGCGGTCGATGACCCGTCCGAACCCGTGAGTGCGTCCTCCACGGCCTTCGCCCGGTAGGCGACCTCACCCACGCCCGTGATCGCCACGCGCGCATGCGAGATGGAACCACCACTCGACGCGATCACGGCACACACGCCGACGATGGAATAGCCGGACGCCGGGTGCGCCATCTTCTGATAGGAACCGGTGGCGCCCGCCGGCAGCGGTCCGCGGCGGATGGACGTGAGGATCTCGTCCGGCGCGATGTCGGTGACGAACGCGCCCTGGAAGAAGCCGTCGAGCGGGACGACCCGTTCCCCACGCGAGGAGCGGAGCACCGCTGAGTAGTCGAGCGCGAGGGCCAGTGCCGGCGCGTCGCTGGCAGGATCGGCATGG
>DATHTG010000267.1:0-4052 GCA_035463515.1 Candidatus Limnocylindrales bacterium | reverse complement strand
GAGCAGGGCATCCTCGAGCTGGCCGGGCACTACCCGATGAGCTTCGCGGCGGTCCAGAAGCACGTCGCGATCCTCGAGCGGGCGGGGCTCGTCACGAAGGAGCGCATGGGCCGCCGAAAGGTGGTCCGGGCGAACCTCGAGGGCGTCGTCATGGTGCGGCGTCTGCTCGACCGCTACGAGGAGCTATGGCGCAGCCGGGTCGCGCGAATGACCGACCTGCTCGCCGCCGATCCAGCCGACCAGGGGAAGGAGCCCGATCGATGACCGTGACCGCCGTCCGCAAGGATCCGGACAAGCTGACCATGACGCTCGACGCCGAGTTCGAGGCCTCGCCCGAGCGCGTCTGGCAGCTCTGGGCCGATCCGCGCCAGCTCGAGCGCTGGTGGGGACCCCCGACGTACCCGGCCACCTTCACGTCCCTCGACCTCAGGGCGGGTGGTCGAGCCTTGTACTACATGACCGGCCCGGACGGCGCGGCCACCCCGCCCGGCTACTGGGAGATCGTCACCGCGGAACCGCCGCGCCGCCTCGAGATGATCGACGGGTTCGCGAACGCCGACGGCACGCCGAACCAGGACATGCCGGGCCCCGGCGAGATGCATGTCACCATCGAGCCGATCGGCGACGGCCGTACCCGGATGACGATCGAGAGCGTGTTCCCCGACACGGCGACGATGGAGCAGCTCCTGGCCATGGGCCAGGAACAGGGCATGATCGAGGCCGTCGGGCAGATCGATGCCATCCTTGCCGAGGCCTCGGTCGCCGGCGCCTCGCACTGACCTTCCAGCACGAGAACGGAGTACGACGATGACTGCGACCACGACCGCCGAGCCGATCACAAGGACCCTCAGCGTCCCGGGCGCGACGCTGACCTACGACGTCCGCGAGAGCGAGTCCACGACCGAGCCGACCCTCGTCCTCATCGGCTCGCCGATGGGCGCCGGTGGCTTCCCGAGCCTGGCTGCCCACTTCCCCGATCGGAGGATCGTGACGTACGACCCCCGCAACAACGGCGAGCGGAGCCCGGCGGACGACCCATCGGTGCCGATCACGGCGCAGGTCCAGGCGGACGACGTCCATGCCGTGATCGAGGCGGTGGGCGGCGGCCCGGTCGACATGTTCGCCACCAGCGGCGGTGCCATCGTCTCGCTGGCGCTCGTCGCGAAGTACCCCGGCGACGTCCGGACGCTCGTGGCCCACGAGCCGCCGTTCGCCTCGCTCGTCCCGGATCGCGAGCAGGCCCTCGCGGCCAGCCGCGCGATCTACGACGCCTATCAGGCGAAGGGCGCCGGCGCCGGCATGGGCAAGTTCATGCAGATCGTCATGCACGGCGGCGAGTTCACGCCGGAGGTCGTCGCCGCGCCCGGGTTCGACCCGGCGATGATGGGCATGCCGGCAGGCGAGGACGACGGCGTCCGAACCGACCTGATGCTGGCCCACAACGTCCTCTACCTCACCTCCTTCGAGCCCGACTTCGACGCGCTCAAGCGGGCGCCGACGCGGATCGTGCTGGCGGTCGGCGAGGATTCGAACGGCAACCTCGCACAGCGCGGCGGCGAGGCCGCGGCCGAGCGCCTCGGGAGCGAGGCGGTCACGGTCCCGGGCGACCACGGCGGGTTCATGGGCGGCGAATACGGGCAGCCGCCCGGCAAGCCGGCCGAGTTCGCCGCGAAGCTCCGCGAGGTCCTCGCCGGCTGACCCGAACGCGCTCTCGTACCACGATCGCGCACCTGCCGTTTCGAGGCGGCGCGCACATAGGGCAACGCACCGACAGACGGCGGGCGGTGGGCTCACCGCGTCCGGCTTACAGCACTTGGCGATCCCGAGCACGTGAACCCGGCGCCGATGGATTGCAGTCCATCGGCCGGCAGGGCACGCTAGCGGCGCATGGAGCCATCGGAGGAGATCCGCCGGGTCATCGAGCGATGGACGATCGCAACGGCTCGGGGCGGAGATGACCCGCTCGGTCGACTCTCGACGCATCCAGGCACGCTGATGATCGGCACCGACCCGGCCGAATGGTGGCTTGGCAGGGCAGCGCACGTGATCTGGGCGCGCCAGATCAGCGAGGTCGGTCCCTTTCCGGTCCGGGCGACAGAGATCGACGCCTGGGAAGAGGGGAGCGTCGGCTGGGCAGCCGTCAAGGAGTCGATCGACTGGGAGGGTCGAACCCTGGAGTCGCGCGCGACGTACGTGCTTCACCTCGAACGCGACGAGTGGAAGATCGTGCAGGTCCACTGGTCGTTCCCGACCGCGAACACGGAAACCTTCGGGCGGGCCCTGACGGTCTCGCTGGACGAGCTCGAGGAGACCGTTCGACGAGAGCAGCCCGACCTCAGCGCATCGCGCGCCGTCGATGGCACCGTCACGATCGTCTTCACCGACATCGTCGACTCGACGCCCACGCTGGCGCGTCTCGGTGACGCGGCTTGGCTGGCGATCGTCCGACGCCACCACGCCCTGATCAGCGACGTCACCGCCGCCCATGACGGCGCCGTCGTCGAAACGCAGGGCGATGGGTCGATGCTCGCCTTCGCGAGCGCTCGCCGCGCGGTCGCGTGCGCGGAGGCCATCCAGCGGGAGATCGCGCGAGCCTTCGCCGATCACTCGCCGCCGATCCGGGTGCGGATCGGGATCCACACCGGGGATGCCATCAAGGACGCCGAGCATTTCTATGGGACCACGGTGCACTACGCCGCTCGGGTGGCGAGCCACGCCGTTGGCGGCGAGATCCTCGCGTCCAGTGCCGTCCACGAGCTCCTGCAGAGCAATGGCGAGTTCACGTTCCTGCCCGGCCGGGACGTCGCGCTGAAGGGGATCCCGGGACAGCATCGGCTGTACGCGCTCGCGTCGCGCTGAGCGCCCGGCGGGCGCCCGAGCGACTGGTTCCCGCTCCCGGCGGCTCGGCGGGCAAGCCGTCGTCCTGAGTGACTTCTACGGCACCCGGCGGTTCGACCAAGTCGCCGGACGGTGCGCCGACGTCGGAGCGGGGGAGCGCCCGAGGATGCCCTCGACATCGATGAGGTCGCGCACCTCGTCGCATCCAGGCTCGCGGTCGAGGACGTGGACGCACAGGTTCGGTGACCGCGAGGTTGGAGATGAGCGTGCGATCACGCGCTCGCGTCCCGCTTCTCGGTCTCGGCGAGCTTCTTGCGGTTCTCTTCGCGCGTGCGCATCAGCTGCCCGCCGGCGCCCTTTGCGACCGCCGGCTTCGGATTGGCGGACCGCTTCGCCTTCCCGGATGTGCGTTTCTCGACGCGCGCCTCCATCCGGTTGGCGATGGTCGCCTCGTAGCCCTGATCGGTCGGCAGGTAGTACCGCCGGTCCACGAGCTCATCGGGGAGGTACTGCTGCTCGACGTCGGCGTCCTCGAAATCGTGTGGGTACTGGTAGCCGACGCCGATGCCGTGCTGGCGCATCAGTCGATGCGGTGCCTGGCGGAGGTGCAGCGGCACTGGCAGCGACCCGCGTGTCTCGACGTCGCCGACCGCCGCCCAGTAGGCGGAGCCGGACCGGTTCGACTTCGGCGCCGTGGCGATATACGTCGTCGCCTGTGCAAGCGCGTATTGCGCTTCGGGCAGACCGACGTGGTCGAGTGCCTGCGCCGCCGCCACGGCGACCTGAAGGGCGCGCGGGTCGGCGGTCCCGACGTCCTCCGACGCGCTGATGATCAGTCGGCGAGCGATGAACCGCGGGTCCTCGCCGGCGGCGATCATCGACGCGAGCCAGTACAGCGCCCCATCCGGGTCGTTGCCGCGCAGGCTCTTGATGAATGCCGACACGGTGTCGTAGTGGCCGTCGCCAGCGCGGTCATAGGCGAGCACGCGCTGCTGGGCCGCCGCTTCCACGTCTTCCAGACGTGGCGTGACGTGGCCGCCCGCGTCGCGGACGTCCTCGGCCTCGGCCAGGGCGATGGCGCCCTCGAGGACGTTGAGCGCAGCGCGGGCGTCGCCCCCGGCCAGGCCGACCAGGTGCTCGAACGCGGCGTCGTCGAGGGCGACGCCCCCATCCGGTCCGAACGGCCCCGCGACCCCACGATCCTCGTCCTGGAG
>DATHTG010000266.1:0-4597 GCA_035463515.1 Candidatus Limnocylindrales bacterium | reverse complement strand
AAGGAGCCTGGTCGAGCGGGCGATGGCCATGCGTCGTGCTGGCCCGTACCAGATCCAGGCGGCGATCGCCGCCCTTCACGACGAGGCGTCGTCGTGGGCGGCTACCGACTGGCGACAGATCGTGGGGTTGTACCGCGCCCTCATGACGCTCGAGCCGTCACCGGTCGTGGAGCTGAACCTCGCCGTCGCGGTCGCCATGGCCGAAGGGCCGGCCGTCGGGCTGGCGATGATCGATGGCCTTGCCGCCGACGGGACGCTGGACGAGTACCCCTACCTGCACGCCGCCCGCGCCGACCTCCTCCGACGCCTCGACCGCCGCACCGAGGCGGCCACGGCTTATCGCCGCGCTGCGGATCTGACGACGAACCTGACCGAACAGGCATTCCTCGAACGGCGGCTCGTATCGCTGAGCGAGCCCGAGCCACCGTCCGGGCGTCTGAGCTAGACCACAGCCATCTTCGGACGGTCGTTCCCGCCGGTCATACCGGGCTTGAGGATCACCTTCACGCAGCCGTCGAGCTTGTTCTTGAAGAGCTCGTAGCCGGTCGTGACCTCGCTGAGCGGCATCTCATGCGTGATGATGAAACTCGGGTCGATCTCGCCAGCCTGGATCCGCTCGAGCAACGGCTGCGCGTACCGCTGTACGTGACACTGCCCGGATCGGATCGTCAGCGAACGGTTCATCACGGCGCCCATCGGGAACTTGTCGACGAAGCCGCCGTACGCGCCGATGACAGAGACGATGCCGCCGCTGCGGCACGCCATGATCGCCTCGCGCAACGCCATCGGTCGGTCTGTCTCCATCCGGACGGCCTGCTTGGCCCGGTCGTACGGCCACTGGATGTCGTTGGAGTGCGCCTCCATCCCGACGGCGTCGATGCATTTGTCGGGACCACGCCCGCCGGTCATCTCGTTGAGCGCCTCCAGGACGGGCACCTGCTCGTAATCGATCGTGTCCGTGGCGCCCGCCTGTTCTCGAGCCATGCGCAGCCGATAGTCGAAGCGGTCGATCGCGATGATCCGTTCAGCGCCCATAGCCTTCGCGCTGGCGATCGCCAGCTGGCCGACGGGCCCGCATCCCCAGATGGCGACCACGTCGCCTGGCTTCACCTCGGCGAGTTCAGCCCCCATCCAGGCGGTCGGCAGGATGTCGCCGAGGAAGAGGGCCTTCTCGTCGGGCAGGCCGTCGACCTTTACCGCATTGACGTCGGCGAACGGGGCGCGGACGTACTCGGCTTGGCCGCCCGGGTAGCCACCGGTCAGGTGGGAATATCCATACACACCTGCCGTCGGGTGACCGAAGAACTTCTCGGCCATCCACCCGTTCGGGTTCGTGTTTTCGCAGACCGAGTACAGCTGCTGGCTGCACGACCAGCACTTCCCGCACGCGATGGGAAAGGGGATGACCACGCGGTCGCCGGTCTTGATGTTCTTGACGTTGGGTCCGGTGTCGACCACCTCACCCATGAATTCATGGCCCAGGATGTCACCCTTGACCATCGAGGGCACATAGCCGTCCACGAGGTGCAGGTCGGACCCGCAGATGGCGGCGGTCGTCACGCGGATGATGGCGTCGCCGCCGTTCAGGATCTCGGGATCGGGAACGTCCCCGTAGCGGACCTTGTTGCGGCCCGCGAATGTCGTTGCCTTCATCAGGATCTCCTCAGGCCGCCTGGCCTAGTGGCCGAGCTGGCCGCTGACGGCGCGAGCGTCCTCCGGCGACCGCCTCCGAGACGATGACCTCGCCGGTCTCGATGACCTGCTTGAGTCGCCGCAGGTCGCCTTTGATCTGGCCCTTCGGCTCTTCACCGAGCAGCCGCGCGACAGCTGCCCCGACGGGCCCGCCGGGTGGCGCGTACTCGAGGCGGACGTGGACTTCCGTGCCGCGGTCGCCCGGCGCGCGCTGGAATGTCACCTCGCCCGCGTTCCAGATCTGCGAGCCCTGGGTCGAGGACCACGCGATCCGCTCGCCGGGGACGTCGTCGGTGATCTCGGCGTCCCACTCGACCTCGGTCCCGAGCGGAGCGCGCGCCACCCAGTGCGAGCGGGTACCGTCGAATTCGTCGACGCGTTCGAGATGCTTCATGAATCGCGGCAGGTTCTCCAGCCGTCGCCAGTAGTCGTAGACCGCACGAGGCTCGGCGTTGATCGTCACCGAGCCATGGACGTTGCCGTCGGCGACCGCGAGAGCGCCCTCGCTGCTGCCGAGCGGTTCGTCGTCGGACACCCCGGTGCGCTCGGTCCGGTTCGCGAGGAGCGTGGCCGCAGCGTCTGCGGCCGTGATCATGGCCCAGGCACCCCACGCGAGTGACATCCGCTTGCGATCGATGTCGGGCGATCGCCAGGCCATGGCGAGCATCGCGCCGTGGACGGCGTCGCCGGCGACTCGCGTCGCGAGCCACGGGGTCGTCCGGCCGTCCACGAACAGCGCGCTCCCCACACCGATCTCCTGAGCGCCGACGAGGCGCGCTGTCGCGATCCGCCGATCTATCGGCCGGGCGCCGATCGTCCGCAGGAAATGCTCCGGGGCGACGACGTACCACACGCCGATCCCCGTGCTCACCGCGCCGAACATGGTCGCCAAGCCCTGGGCCTTTGCCATCATCCACCTCGCTGGAGTGTCCCGGCCCTGGGATACCGGCGGTCGTAGGTGACCAGTGGACATCGCGCTCCGTTGCCCGGGGTTGGCACCCTTTCCGCAGCGCCGTTGCGCCCGCGTGTCATCGGGGCCGGTTCCCGGGCGCTAGGGTTCCGACGTGGTCAGGCGTCTGTCCGTTGTGCTGGATCGGCCGCGTGTCGCACTCGCGGTGTCCGCGGCGACGATCCTGTTGCCGATCCTCTTCGTCGTCGCGACACGCGCCCCGCTGGATCAGCCGTTCGCGAAGGACGTGCAGCTCTACATCGACGCCGCCGGCCGCTGGCTGGGCGCCGGGCCGTTCTATGAGCCGCGCCAGCTCGCCGGCGCGTACGAGGTGGCCCACGGTGACATCCTCTATCCGCCGGTCGGGTTGTGGCTCTTCGCCCCGGCTGCCGTGCTGCCGCTGCCCGTCGCGCTCGTCCTGTGGTGGGCCATTCCCGCCGCGGTCACGCTCTGGGCGATCGTCCGAGTCGATCCGCGCCCAGCCGTCTGGCCATTGATCGCCCTGTGCGTGGCGTGGCCGACCACGCCCCTCAAGATCTGGACCGGCAATCCCGTCATCTGGTGTGTCGCCGCCATGGCTGTCTCGATCGTGTGGCGGGGTGGAGCGCCGTTCGCCCTGCTCAAGCCAAGTCTCTTTCCGTTCGCGTTGTTCGGGGTCCGTCAGCGCTCGTGGTGGTTCGGCCTTGCGGTCTTCATCGCGATGTGCCTGCCGTTCGGGACGATGTGGGCCGACTGGTTGACGACGGTCGTCAACGCGCGGGGCGCAGGGCCGCTGTACTCGGCGCTCGAAGCGCCGATGCTCGCGCTCCCGTTGGTCGCGTGGCTGGGGCGTCGTCGCCGCTGACCCTGCCCATCCGCCGCGGATATGCCATCCTCGATGGCGTGACCCCCGACCACGGCAGGCGTCCTCGATGACGGACGTCCTCATCCTGCTCGTCAGCCTCGTGGTGATCCTGTTCGCCGCGGAGCTGTTCACCAACGGCATCGAATGGATGGGCCGCAAGCTCGGCCTCGGCGAAGGCGCCGTCGGCTCCGTGCTCGCCGCGGTCGGCACCGCGCTGCCCGAGACGCTCATCCCGATCATCGCCATCATCTTCGCGACAGCGGAGGGTGCGCACGAGGTCGGGGTAGGGGCGATCCTCGGTGCGCCGTTCATGCTCTCGACGCTCGCGATGTTCGTGACCGGTGTCGGTGTCCTCGCGTTCCGGAAGCGGCGGGCCACGGGGACGACGCTCGCGGTCGACACCGGCGTGCTGGCCCACGACCTGCGCTATTTCTTCATCGGGTACACGCTTGCGGTCGGGACGGCGTTCCTGCCCGCGGACCTGTCGATCGCTCGGTGGGCCGTCGCGGTGCGCCTGATCGGCCTCTATGTCTGGTACGTCAAGGGTCACCTGTCGGGCGAGGCCAGCGAGCACGCCGAGGAGCTCGCCCCGCTGCGCATGCACCGCATCGACCGCGATGCCCACCGGCTCGATCCGAGCGATCCGCGACTGCGGGTCATCACGCTGCAGGTCATCGCCGCTATCGGGCTGATCATCGTCGGGGCCGTGTTCTTCATCGATGGGGTCAACAACGTCGCCCACGCCCTCGGCGTCAGCGAGGTATTGCTCGCACTGGTGATCGCGCCGATCGCGACCGAGCTTCCGGAGAAGTTCAACTCGATCATCTGGGTCCGCCAGAACAAGGACACGCTCGCACTCGGCAACATCACCGGCGCGATGGTGTTCCAGTCGACGATCCCGACCGTCGTCGGGCTCGTCTTCGCGGCGAGCACATGGGTCGTCGGGGAGGGCTCGTACACAGCGTTCGGGTCCGCGGCGCTTGCCCTCATCGCCACGGCGATCATCTTCATCCCGGCCCGCCGCCGCGGAGGCCTGGACGCCCGCCACCTGCTGGTCGGCGGCGTCTTCTACCTGGGCTACCTCATCTTCGTGATCGGCTTGATCACCGGCG
>DATHTG010000265.1:0-3333 GCA_035463515.1 Candidatus Limnocylindrales bacterium | reverse complement strand
CACCGGCTTGCCCAAGAATCGGCCCCGGGCGTCGACGCCGGCCGAGTAGTCGAACAGGAACGCGTCCTGCAACGTGACCGTCTGTCCCTCCATGCCTTGGACCTCGGTGACGAAGGTGACCCGTCTGGTTCCGTCGCGCAGGCGGCTCAGCTGCACGATCACGTCGACCGCGGCGGCGATCTGCTCCCGGATGGCGCGCAGCGGCAGGTCCACGCCGGCCATCAGCACCATCGTCTCGAGGCGCGCCAGCATGTCGCGGGGCGAGTTGGCGTGACCCGTGGACATCGAGCCGTCGTGGCCGGTGTTCATGGCCTGGAGCATGTCCAGTGCCTCACCCGAACGACACTCGCCGACGATGATCCGGTCAGGCCGCATGCGCAGGGCGTTGCGCACGAGCTCGCGGATGGGGATCGCGCCCTTGCCCTCGATGTTGGGCGGGCGCGACTCGAGCGTGACGACGTGCTCCTGGCGGAGCTGCAGCTCGGCGGCGTCCTCGATCGTGACGATCCGCTCGTCGTTCGGGATGAACGAAGAGAGGACGTTGAGGGTTGTCGTCTTGCCCGAGCCGGTACCGCCGGACACGAAGATGTTCAGTCGGGCCTCCACGCACGCTCGCAGGAAGTCGAACATGTCTGCGGTCGCGGTGCCGAACCGGACGAGATCATCGACGGTGAAGGGGGACGCCGAGAACTTCCGGATCGTGATGACGGGGCCGACCAGCGAGAGGGGCGGGATGATGGCATTGACGCGCGAGCCGTCCGTCAGACGGGCGTCGACCATCGGCGAGGACTCGTCGACACGCCGACCGATCGGGGCGATGATCCGGTCGATGATGCGCATCACGTGGTCGTCGTTCTGGAAGACGACGTTGGTCAGCTCGAGCTTGCCCGATCGTTCGATGTAGACCTGGCGCGGCCCGTTGACCATGACTTCTGTGATCGACTCGTCGCGCAGAAGCGGCTCGAGCGGCCCGAGACCGATGATCTCGTCCGTGATCTGTTCGAGCATCCGCACGCGTTCGGCCCGGGTCAGGGCGAGGCCTTCCTCGTCGATGACCTTCCCGAAGATCTCCTCGATCTGACGGCGGACCTCGACCTGGTTGGACAGGTCGAGCTTCGGATCCAGATCCTGGATGACCCGGTTCTGGATCCGGAACTTCACGTCCCGGAACGATTCCCGGACCGGTGCCTGCGTCTGGAGACGCGGCATCGTCGGCAGCTGCGACGGGGGACCACCCGCCGGAGCCGGTACGTTCGAGACCGGAGTCCCGGCCGCGGGCGCCTCACCGGCGCTCCCCGGACGAGCACTCTCGATCCGCTTCAACAGGGACATGACCTACACCCCTTCTCGCCCCGAGGGCCGGACTTGAGCGGCCTGATCGGTCACGTCGATCAGCGCCATGCGAACAACGACTTCTTCTGCTGCTGCGCGGTCTTGCGGGCCTCGTCGGTGACGGGTGCGACATGCGCCCGCTCGCCGGTGACGGCCCGCGCGAGCCGGAGGACATCCTGGGAGACTTGCGCCTCCCGATTGCTCAGGAAGAACGGTACTCCTCGATTGAGGGCGTAGACCACGCTCCGTCCGTCGCTCACGATCGTCTCGTCGACCTTGCGGCCGATCGAGTGCTCGACATCCTGGACGCGGATCCCGAGCGCCGAGTCCGCGCGGTTCAGGACGAGGCGGATCTTGCCGCCTTCCCATCCGAGCTGGTCGGCGACCTCGAGGAACAGGCGCATGTTCTTGATGCTGGTGATCTCGAGGCTGAGCATCGTGAGGATGGTATCGGCCGAATCGAGGATGGCCAGCGTCGTGTCGTTGAAGAAGGCGGTGCAGTCGACGACGACCAGCTCGTGGGTGAGCCGTAGAGCCTCGATGACCCGCTTGATGCCGGCTGGCGTGATGAGCTCGGCCATCTCCGGGGTGGGCGGCGCAAGCAGCACGCGGATGCCCGCAGAGTGGTTGATCACCATCGTATCGATCGACTCGACCTCGTGGCCCGGCTGCTCGAGCTCAGGGACGAGGTCGGCGATCGACTTGTTCTTGGGATTGAGGTTCAGCAGAACGCCGACGTCGCCGAACTGGAACGAGCCATCGACGAGGACGACCTTCTTGCCGAGCTCGGTGGCGGCCGCGACCGCGAGGTTCACGGCGACCGTCGTGCGACCGACGCCACCCTTGGGGCTGAAGACGGCGACCACCTGACCGGGATCGCCGCTCGGCGTGAGGCTCGTCCCGCCGGCGCCCCCGGACGCCTCGGCGGCGACCATGGCCATCCGCGACATCTTCTCGCGCTCGCGCGAGTACACCTGACGGATCGACGCGGTCAGCTCATCGCTGCTGAAGGGCTTGACGAGGAACTCGCGTGCGCCGGCGAGCATGGACCGGCGAAGGTAATCGGCCTCACCCTGGACCGACATCATGATCACCGATGCGGTCGGCACCGCGCGCGCCATCTCCTCGGTCGTCGCGATGCCGTCCATGTCCGGCATGTTGATGTCCATGAGGACGACGTCGGGGGAGAGCGACGTGGCGAGCTTCAGCGCCTCCGTGCCCGAGGCGGCCGCACCCACGACGTCGATGTCACCCTCGAAGCCGAGCAGCTTCGAGAGGTGGTCGCGCGTCTCCGGGATGTCGTCGACGATCAGGACACGGATCTGGTCGGCCATCTGAGGGTCTGGCTCTCGTCCTTCTCTTGGTCGGTTCTGACGCTCGACGGGCGCGGGACCGGCTGGTCCATCGCGCCCGTCGCGCTGGGTCTGGTCGCCGGCGATCGCTCGCCGGATGGTCGTTGTCTAGCGCCGGGCCTGCGCCGGCAGGACGGTCTCGATGAGCTCCGGCGGCAGGACGCCGTAGCGGTCCACCAGCGACTTGAGGATGATGCCGGTGGTCGGATCCGGTAGCGGGGGCGGGTCGATCGGCTGGCCGGTCGCGGGATCGAGGAAGTCGTCCCCCGACCGAAGGATCAGCGTGATCTCACCGTCCATCTGGGCGAACTTGATCACCTCGGCCTGCTGGGCGTCGACCGACAGCGCGACGATCTCCTGCTGTCCGGTGAGGGCAGTGCCTGACTGGCCCTGGGCCGGCTGCTGACCTTCTTGCGCGGTCGCCGGCGGTGGCGGCAGCAGCGTCCCGAGGACCTGCATGCCCTGGAGGAGCAACTTGACGCTCGTGCCGTTGATGCCGGCGACGACCGTGATGGAGTCGTCAGCGGGGTTCGCGGTCACGACGGGGAACTTGTCAGCTCGGATGCCGACGACCATGTCGACGTAGTCACCGGTCTTGATCACGGTGCCGACGCCCGTCACCTGGTCGAGCTGGACGGTCATCGCGCGC
>DATHTG010000264.1:0-20200 GCA_035463515.1 Candidatus Limnocylindrales bacterium | reverse complement strand
TCGGGGAACCGGGTGGCATCGATCGCCATGGCGAACGCCCTATCGATCGGGACATCGATGTGACCGGTATGTCGAACGTGCCCCATCGCCGTACCTCCTGCCGCACGCGGGCGGGGCCGACGGGCAGCGACCCGTCCACGGGCGCGCACCAGGACCGGCATCCCTGGCTCGAACGACGTCCCGGCCCCGTCCGAGCGACGGGGATGACGGTCGATCCTGCACAGATTCTACGGCGGCATGCCAGCCGGTCAGCCGGTGCCGTCCCGGCAACGTCGCCGGCCTTGGCAGGGATGCGGCCGACGTGCATCACGCGACCCCCTTCCGCGCCCGGCGTCGCAATATGCATCAGGAAGAGGACGGCGCGCCGGAGGTATCCATGGCTGAGTTCTTTCGCAACCTCGCACGCCGCGTGACGATCGCCGCCGGGTCGTGGCAGTTCTTCCTGATCGCGCTCGTCGCCATCGGGCTGTGGGCCGTGAGCGGCCCGTTCTTCGGCTTCAGCGACACGTGGCAGCTCGTCATCAACACGTCGACGACGATCCTGACCTTCCTGTTGGGCGTGCTCATCCTGCTCGAGGCGAACCGACAGGCGAAGGAGTCGAAGGTCGTCCACGACGAGCTCCTCGAGCACGTCAAGGGTGCCAGGTCCTCGCTGGTCAACATCGACGAGCTATCGGATGAGGAGGTCGACAAGCTCGAGGCGGACCTGCGGTCCCGGGCAGAACGTGGGGCGCGAATCCGAAAGTCGAACGGCTAGTCGATGGTCAGCCCGGGAACCCGGGCTCACACCGGGACCAGATCGTGTCCCCGCGGCCGGTGCCTGTCTCGCTCGTCTTGACGACCTGGAGATCGCCTGCTGGGTCAGCACCGATCTTGAAGTTCACCGTCCCGTAGCCGTCGGCCCCACCGCGCGGGACGTCTGCCCATTCCGCAGCGATGGTGAGGTCGTCCTTGATCTCGCCGCGCCCGACGTTGTTCCAGTCGCGGCCCAGTGCCCCAGGCGGGTCGTTCCGCGACGACATCCCGTTCCACCAGATCACGGTGCCGAGCTGACGGACGTAGTAGATCCCCCCATCGTCTCCGGCCCAGGCTCCGGTCAGGTCGATCTCCGCGGCAGGGTCGAACTTCGCCGGCGTGGGAACGCAGGTCGCTCCGACCGCCGGGATCTCGATCGGGGACGTCCGAAGCTGTGGGCGATCGCCGTTTTGGCGGGACTGGCTCGCGGATGGGTCAAAGATAGGACCCGCGGCAGCGCGCCGTCGCTAGCCGGGATCGGCCTCGAGGTGCGCCTTCGCTGCTCTGACGGCGGACGAGATCCCCCGTTTGCCGACCGACGCGAACACGAGTTCATGGATCCAGCCGAGGATCGACGGAAGGCGCGATTCGAAGATCGCCTCCTGGCGCACCCGACTCCGCCCGGCATCGAGCGGCTCCAGCGGTTCGACGTCGATCACCAGGCGGGCGTCGATCCCCTTGTCGGTCGACAGCTGGACCTGCCGTCGCGGCGGATCCCATTCGATGACCCGCCACTCCGCGACATCGCGGATCCCAAGCAGCTTCGTCCGTTCGCGATAGACCTGCCCGACACCGGGCGGGCCGCTGACGTACAGGATCTCCTCAGCGAACGGCACCCAGTCGGGCGAGCCGGGGACATCCGCGTACAGGTCCCAGACGCGCTGGGCGGGAGCGTCGATATCGGTGGTCGCACGGACGCGGCGCATCGCCACAGCGTAGGCCCGCCCCGACGCCGTGATGCGGCCGAAGTGCATCACCGACCACCCCGTTGCCGGCGTCGGGCACGGAACGGCCGGCGCCACGAACGATCGCGAGCGCCGGCCGATCTCCCGCGGAGAGGTCCGTCAGTTCGGTCGCAACGGAAGCCGCGTGATCCAGTACTCGTCGGTCGTGATGCCGAAGCGGGCGTTGACGACCCAGAGGGCGCGCAACGTCACGGTCGCGGTCGTCGGGACAGACAGGCTGCCAGGCGTCGGCTCGGTGATCTCACCGATCAATCGCGCGCGGGTCAGGCCCTGCGACAGCCGCAGTACGGCGACGAGGTTGTTCTGGTTCCGAACGACGTACAGCGTGTTGACGCCGCGGAGCTCGAGTCCGTCGCCGTTCGTGACCAGGTAGCCGCCGGTATCGATCCTGCGGGCGACGCCAGTCACCGGGTGGACCTTGAACAGGAACCCGGTCGATGACTGCACGATCACGAGCCAAGGCCCGCGCGCGACGATCCCGTTCGCGTTGAATCCGGGCTGCTGGACGTAGTCCCCGCCGAGGGGCAGGAAGAAGGCCTTCGACGGGTCAGGTAGTCGGCCGTGGCTGCGGAGCGGGATCACGCCCACGCGGGCGTTCATCGAGTCGGTGACGACGACGCGGTTGCGCGTGATGTCGAGGTCGTTGAAGAAGAACGGGCCCGGACCGAACGTATAGGTCTGCAGGAGGGCACCGTTCCGGGCGTTGTAGACACGGACCTCACCGGCGGGGCCACCAGCCACCCAGAGTCGGCCCCATCGGTCGATATGGAGGCCGACGGCGATCTTGCCGGCCACGCCCGGAACGAGGATCCGGCCCTCGCCGGTCTTCGCGTTCGCCCGGTAGATCGACCCGTCCGCGAGCGAGCCGGCATACAGCCACGTGCCGGTCGATTCGATGCCTTCGGGCATGAAGCCGGCCGGGAGGTCGATCCGGGTCGGCAGGGCGGACGTGTCGTGTGCGGCGACGGCTGGGGCGATCGCCAGCGAGACGCCCATGGTCATCGCGATGAGCAGCACGAGTCGTCGGACGGTCGATGTCATGACGGTCCCTCGGTACGGTGGCGTCCGGGCTCGAACCACCCTACCCCGAGCGGTCTTGCAACCGCGTAACAGGCATGGAAAGGCCCGCGACGACCCGGGCGGGATGGGTCGGCGCGGGCCGGGATGTGCGAAACGGCGTTCGGCGATCAGGCGCGGACCGCCGTCGAATCGCTGGTCGTCAGCCAGCGGAACAGCGTCGGCAGGAGTGCCACCGCCGAGATGCCGACGAGGATGTAGATCACCGCCGAGATCGCATTGGTCTCCCCGAACGTCGCGCCCGTGATGGCTGCGACGAGGTCGAACTTCGCGATGCCGACGAGAAGCCAGTTGATGCCGCCGACGATGACGAGCAATAGGGCCAGGGCCTTGAGGTACTGCATGGGTGCGTCTCCACTCTCTCTGTATACCCTTTGTCTAGGGTGAGACGAAGACTAGCCCGGTTCGGCTGAGTCTGTCAAGTGTTTGTCTATACCCATCCGAACGAACGCTTCACACCTTTATGCCACCGGGCCAGCGCAGCAGCCCGTTCCTCCTCGGTCATCGCCGGTTCCCATCGACGGGTCGTCGTGCTCATGGAGCGCAGCTCCTCGAGGTCGCTCCAGAAGCCGACCGCGAGTCCGGCCGCGTACGCGGCACCGAGCGCGGTGGTCTCGGTGATCTCGGGCACGACCACGGCACTTCCCAGGATGTCGGCCTGGATCTGCATCAGGAGCTCGTTGCGGGTCATCCCACCGTCCACGCGCAGCTCCCCGGGGAGTGGCGCTCCGAGATCGGCCGCCATCGCCTCGGCAAGATCGGCGACCTGGTATGCCGTGGCCTCGAGGGCCGCCCGGGCGATGTGGGCCTTGCTCGTGAACCTGGTCAGCCCGGCGATCACGCCGCGGGCGTCCGGGCGCCAATGCGGCGCGAACAGGCCCGAGAACGCGGGCACGAACACGACATCGCCCGAGTCCGGCACGGAACGGGCGAGCGGTTCGATCTCGTCCGCCGCATCGATGATCGCGAGGTCGTCGCGGAGCCATTGCACGAGCGAGCCGGCGACCGCGACGGACCCCTCGAGCGCGTACGTCGCCGCCGTCCCCGGACCGCCCAACCTCGCGGCGACGGTGGTGATCAACCCGTGCGTGCTGTGGACGGGCGTGGTCCCGGTGTGCATCAACATGAACGCGCCGGTGCCGTAGGTGCACTTCGCCTCGCCCGATTCGAAACACGTCTGCCCGAAGAGCGCCGCGTGCTGGTCGCCGAGGATGCCGGCGATCGGCACGCCCGCGAGGTCATCGACGCCGGTGCCGTATACCTCGGACGAGCCGCGGATCTCCGGCAGGACGGTCATCGGGATCCCGAGCTCCTCCGCGATCGACGCGTCCCACTCGAGCGTCTCGAGGTCCATGAGCATCGTCCGGCTGGCGTTCGACACATCGGTCGCGTGGACGCCACCGTCGACCCCGCCGGTCAGGTTCCAGAGAAGCCACGTGTCGATGGTCCCGAACGCCAGCTCGGACGGATCGCGGTCGACCTCTTCGAGGATCCAGCGGAGCTTCAGCGCGCTCGAGTAGGTGGACACCGGCAGTCCGGTCCGTGCTCGGTAGCGATCCTGGTCGCCGATTTGTGCCACGGCGTCCGCCGTGCGCGTGTCCTGCCAGACGATGGCGGGATGCACGGGTCGGCCCGTCCGTCGATCCCAGACGACGGTCGTCTCGCGCTGATCGCTGATGCCGATGGCGGCCAGAGCCGTCGCGTCGACGCCCGCGTCGCGCATCGCGATCCGGACGCACGCGCGGACGCGTTCGAGGATCTCGTCGGGATCGTGCTCGACCCAGCCGGGACGAGGCGTGATCTGCCGATGCTCCAGCTGGTGGCTGGCCACGGCCCGGCCGGCCTGGTCGAACAGGATGCATCGACTACTGGTCGTGCCCTGATCGATAGCGGCGATGAGCGACCGTGTCGGATGCGTCACGAGGCGGGGATCTCGCCTCGTTTCCAGGTCGTCCCTGGCATCGCGACCATGAGCACCCAGGTCGCCATGAACCGGCACTCCTTGGTGGTGCACGCGGAGATGTCGACCGGCTCTGGTTCGAGCGAGAGCTCATCGCCGTCGATCCGGTACGTGAACCGCTGGCCGTTGATGACGAGGCCATCCTCACCTTCGAGGGTGTAGGTGCCGTCATCGACGCGCTGACCAGCGAAGTCCTTCGAGCCGAATCCACCGTCAGCCGTGAAGAAGTGGGAGTGCTGACGCTGCACGGCACCGTCGCACGCGGTGGTCGGATCCGCAGCCGCGACGTTGGGGTCGCCCGGAACGAGCTGCTCGAGCGGATCGGCGAGGAACTCAAGGAGCTCGGCGCCGGTGAGCAGCGTCACGATCCGCTGGCAATCGTGGACGCCGACCCATTCACCGACGATGGCAGGGATCGCCTCGGACGGCGCGGCCGACATCGGTGGAGATGGCTCGATCGACGGCGAAGGAGGTACCGACGGCGACGTTGTCGGAGCACGCGACGAGGCGCTCCCGCCACACGCTAAGACGGTGAGCACCAGCGCCGTCAGGACCAGCGATCGCATGATCAGTCGATGGTAGGACCGCGTCGTCACGTGTCTCCCCTCCCCTGCGCTATGCGCGTGATCCGGGGTGGTGATGCGGCTGATGTGCATCACCGGACCACCCCTCGCCGGCCGCCCAGAACTCTGCATCACGGCTCCATCGCCACTCCACATTTCGGCGCGAGCATCCATTCCCAGAAAGGAGCTCACGCGACAGTGCGAAATCTCTTCATCGGCCTTCTCATCCTGGCGGCAGTCGTCGTCGGGGGTGGGTTCATCGCCCAGACCGCCTACCAGGCGGGCCTCTCGACCGCGATCACGACCGCGGCGGCCAATGCACCCGACGGTTCTGTGGTCACCCCGGTCGCGCCCGGCGCCTATCCGTATGGATACGGCTACGGCCCGGGTTGGGGCCACGGGTTCTCGATCTTCGGGTTCCTCGGCACGCTGCTCGTCATCTTCCTGATCTTCGGCCTGCTGCGAGCCGCCTTCTGGCGGGGCGGCGGTTGGGGACGACACGGCTACTGGGGCGGCCCCGGCCAGGGCACGTGGGAGCACCACCCGCGCAACCGCTTCCACCAGACCTTCGAGGACTGGCACCGGGAAGCGCACGGCGAGTCGTCGACCACCCAGACACCGCCTCGGGACACGGGCGCCTGACGCCCGGCCCGACAGGAACGGCGCCCTCCCCGGACCCCTCCGGGAGGGCGCATCCGTGTCGCTACGATGCCTCGTGAAATGCGTCGGACCATCCTCGTCGTCGACGACGAGCCGCGGATCGTCGAGCTGGCACGCGACTATCTCGAGCACGCCGGCTTCCGCGTGATCACGGCCCGCGACGGCCGAGCCGCCCTCGACTCCGCGCATCGTGACCGACCAGACCTCGTCGTGCTCGACCTCGGCCTGCCTGGACTCGACGGCCTCGACGTGACGCGCGAGCTACGCAAGGACGGCTCGATCCCGATCGTGATGGTCACTGCGCGTGACGACGAGCTCGACAAACTGCTCGGGCTCGAGCTCGGTGCCGACGACTACCTGACCAAACCCTTTTCACCGCGCGAGCTCGTGGCGCGGGTGAAGGCCGTGCTGCGGCGGGCGGATCGCCCGGTCGAGCCGGCCGACCTTATCCGCGTCGGTGATCTGCAGCTTGACGTCCCACGGATGCGGACCGAGGCGGCCGGTCGGACCGTGGACCTGACGCCGACCGAGTTCACGCTCCTCGCTACGCTTGCCGGGCAGCCCGGACGGATCTTCACGCGGAGCCAGCTGCTCGACGCGCTACACGGCGTGGCATTCGAGAGCTACGAGCGCGCGATCGACTCGCACATCAAGAACCTGCGCCGCAAGCTCGAGCCCGACCCACGCCAGCCACGCTATGTCCTGACGGTGTATGGCGTGGGCTACCGCCTGGCGGACGACCGATGAACGAGCGACCGACCGACTCGCGAGATCCTCGCCGCGAAGATTGGCGGGCGTATCGGCGCGAGATGTGGCGTCGTCGTCGCGCTGGCGACTGGGACGGCGAGTGGCGCGGTCCAGCGAGGCCGTTCTTCGGCTGCCTGTTCGCGATCGCGTTCCTCGTCGTCGCGGCGGCGATCGTCGCGACCATCTCGGCCGCCTTCTCGCACCTCGGACCGCTGCCGGTCATCGTGGCGATCCTCGTCGTGCTGTTGATCCTGTTCGGGTCGAGCGGGCCGTTCCGGCGATCGGCAGGGACGCTCGACACGATCGTCGAGGCGACGCGGCGCGTCGAGGGCGGTGACTACTCCGCTCGCGTCGGCATGCCGCGTCGTGCGTGGCGCCCGGTCCGCCAGCTCGTCCGTGGCTTCAACACGATGGCCGAGCGGCTGGAGCGCGACGAGGACCAGCGGCGGACGCTGCTCAACGACGTGAGCCACGAGCTCCGGACGCCACTGAGCGTGATCGCCGGCAACCTCGAGGCCATGATCGATGGCGTCCACCCGGCCGACGAGCCGCACCTATCCGCGATCCTCGAGGAGGCACGGGTCATGGAGCGGTTGATCGACGACCTCCGGACCGTGGCGCTGTCCGAAGCCGGGACGCTGCCTCTCCACAAGGAGCCGACCGACCTCGATGTCCTCGTGGAGGAAGTGGTCCGGTCGTTCGCGGGTTCCGCGGGGAATGCCGGTGTCGCGGTCACGGCGGACGTCCCGCCCGACCTCCCGATCCTCGACGTCGATCCCGTGCGGATCCGGGAGGTCCTCGCCAACCTGGTCGCGAACGCCGTTCGACACACGCCGCCGGGCGGCACGGTCGCGGTGCGTGGCGAAGCGGCCGGCGACCAGCTCGTCATACGGGTCGTCGATAGCGGCGGAGGCATCGACCCCGATCTCCTCCCCCACGTCTTCGACCGGTTCGCGAAAGGTGCCGACTCGACCGGTTCCGGCCTGGGGTTGTCGATCGCGCGGCATCTGGTGACAGCACACGGGGGCTCGCTGGAGGTCGAGTCGACGGGGAGAGCCGGCACCACGTTCCGCGTCACCCTCCCGGTCTGACGTTTCGTGGTGCGAGAACGCACCATTTGACATCGCGGGACGATGCGCGCGCGACGGCGTAGTACCAAAGTACTGATGCCGGTGGGGGGACCGGCCTAGGGCATCCCGGGGGAACGAGGGGCCGGAGGGGATCCGATGCGTGGGTCGCGCGTTGGCGCCGTGGGCGTCGTCGCCTTGGTTCAGTTCGTCCTGCTCGGATGCAGCAGCGCACCGCCAGCGGCAAGTCAGACAGTGGCCAGCAAGCCACCTCCGGCCGCGTCGCCGTCAGCGCTCCCGCCGACCGGTCCATCGGCGTCGCCGAGCGTCGAGCCAAGCGTGGCCCCGAGCGTGCAGCCCAGCCCCGCTGTCGACCCGACCAAGCCTCAGTTCGCGAAGTTCGAGGCATCGACCTTCTCGAACGGCGCCCGCATCACCAACGAGTGGCTGCCGATCCAGCCCGGTCGACGCTGGATCACCGACGGCGTCACGATCGAAGACGGTGAGCGGATCCCGCACCGCATCACGTTCACCGTCACCAACCTGACCAAGGTGATCGAGGGCGTCCAGACGGCCGTCGTCTGGGTCGAGGACTACAGCGACGGCGTCCTCGTCGAGAAGGAGATCGCCTTCTATGCGCAGGACGACTCCGGCACGGTCTGGTATTTCGGGGAGCATCCCGAGGAATACGAGGATGGCGAGTTCGTCGCGGCCCCGACGTGGATCGCCGGGCTCGACGATGCGTTGCCGGGCATCAAGATGTTCGCCGACCCGGGCGCCCACATCGAGACGTGGTACCAGGGCTGGGGCCCCAAGGTGGAGTGGTCCGACTTCGGCCGCCTGGATCAGCGCGACGTCCAGGATTGCGTCGCGTACGGGTGCTTCGACGACGTCGATGTCTTCGCAGAGTCGAGCGACGGCGAGGACGGCATCTTCCAACTGAAGTCGTACGCCAAGGGCGTCGGCGAGATCCGGGTCGGGTGGCGCGGTGAGGCCGAATCCCGCGAGGAACTCGAGCTCAAGTCGATCGCCAGGATCAAGGGCGCCGCGCTCGAGAAGTACGACCAGATGGCACTCGCGCTCGAGGCGCACGCGTACCAGATAAGCCCGAAGCTGTACGGCAAAACCGACCGGATGATCCTCGCCGACTAGGCGTAGCCTGGTCGGCCCGGCCGCTAGCTCCCGCTCGTCGGCCCGGCCACGACCGCGGGCTAGGGTCTGGTGATCCTGACGTCGTCGACGGCCGCTTCGACGACCGAGTCGCCGCCGCCGTCGCTCGCCACGAACACGATCCGGACCGACTGACCGGCCCACGGCGTCATCGGGATCGACGCGCTCGCCCACGCCGGGCGATCGGTGTTGGCCGCGCCAGCCTCGGACAGCACGAGCGTACGCGCGCCGCCGGACTCCTCGATGAACGCCTCGAAGGTGTCCGCCGAGCTGGAATTCGAGGCGTGCGCGAGGTAGTAGCGGAACGTCAGGTTACCCACCGACGCGGGCACGGCGATCGACGGCGAGCGGACTGAGGTCGAGCCGCCGTCGACATCGTTCGCGCTCGACGTCGTGCTGGCCTTCGCGCCGGTCACGAGGTCGGCTCGCCCGGAGGTGACGCCACCCGCCTGGTAGTTGGTCGGCTCGGGGTCGGCGCGTTGCCATCGGCCACCGGTCGCGGTGTCGTCCCCGAGCGGGTTGACGACCCAGCCTCGGGCCACTTCGAAGTCGTCATCGAACGCCCCGCAACGCGAGTCCTTCTTGCCGATGGGGGTGTACACGCACCCCGCGACGTCGATCAGGTACATGATCGCGGTCTTGTTCCGGGTCGTCTCCCGGCCGATCACCTCGTCGGGTGGGTAGAACCGACTGATCGAGGTGGACGGGTCGGGATACATCTCGAAGGTGTACATGAAGATCCGGTGGCGGCCGTACGCCCAATCGATCTCGTCGCCGTCCGTGATGTACAGCGAGCTCGACTGCATCGGTCGGTAGCCGTTCTTCGCAGCCAGCCGCCGACCGATCTCGGCGAGTGCCGCCTGGTCGTCCCGGGTCATGTCGATCGGGATGTCGGTGCGGGTGTAGCCATACGGCCAGAGCACCTGCTCGCCGGCCGTGTGGAACGTGATGGCGGCCCTGATCTGCTGCCGGCCACCGACCACGCGACTGTTGATGAAGTCGCGGATCGCGCGGGTCTCGGGCGCGGAGAACGCCTTCGAGCCGCGGTAGGTCAACGACGACTTCGACCCGGACGAGCCGCCGCAGCAGCCCCATCGATAGTCGTAATTCCGGTTCAGGTCCGTGCCGACCGCCGTCGTACCGCTGTTGGGCTGGCGGTTCTTGCGCCAGCCACGGTACGGGGACCCGGTGAGGTCGTATTCGCCACCGTCGGGATTGACCATGAACACGATGTAGATCTCGCGGCTGTCGACGAGCCGCTTGATCATCGTGTTGGTCGGGTACTCATCCGTGAGCCAGCGCAGGGTCGCGAGCGCCTGCTCGACGGTCAGGTGCTCGCGCGCGTGATGGAGGGCGTCGAACAGGACCTCGGGCTCGTTCTCGTCAGTCGCGACGTTGTCGGAGATCTTCGCGGCCCAGATGTGCCGTCCCTGGTAACTCCGGCCGATCGAGAACTTCCGGACCAGCGCGGGGTGATCGGCGACCGCCTTGTCGAGCTCGGCGACCATCTCAGCGTAGTTGTGATAGCGGGAATCCTTGGAGGGGAAGTTCGCGGCGGACGCGGTGGTCGGCACCGCGACCGCAAGCACGAGGAGACCGAGGAGGGCGGCGGGGACTGCACGGATACGCATGGCGCGCAGTGTGACGGGTCGAGTTCTGCCGCGTCACCCCGCGCGATGGGGCTACGCCGACGCGGGACGCCGGTCCCGGCGGAACACTTCGGGCGGGTCGGACGTCGAAAGGACCTGACGGAGCCGACCCGGGGGGGGACGGTCCGTCCGCAGGAGGATCGTTCCGTGCGATCGATCACCCGCGCCGGCAGGCGGACCATCGCCCTCGCCGCCGGCCTCCTCCTGGTCGCCATCAGCGCGGCCCCCGCTCTAGCCTGCGGCGGGCTCATCGGTCCGAACGGGGCGGTCAATCTCCTGCGGACGACGACGTTCGCGGGCTATCACGACGGGGTCGAGCACTACGTCACCTCGTTCGAGTTCGCAGGGGGCGGGGGTGCCTTCGGCAGCCTCACGCCACTCCCCGGGATACCGACGAGTGTCGAGAAGGGCGGCGACTGGACGCTCCAGCGGTTGCTCCGCGAGACGGATCCGCCCGATGCCAGACGGCTCAGCCTGTTCGCCGCGGACGCGGCGTCCGCTGCGCCGAGTGCCGAGGTCCTGATGGAGGTCACGATCGACGCGCTCGACCTGACGGTGCTCCGCGGTGGTGCCGCTGAGGTCGGGACGTGGGCGACCGACCACGGCTTCCGCCTCCCGCCCGATGCGCCAGAGGTCCTCGATTTCTACGCTCAGCGCAGCCCGATCTTCCTTGCCGCCGCATTCGACGGCGACGCGGCTGCGGCCCGAGGCCAGAACGTCGGCGACGGCACGCCCGTGCATGTCTCGATCCCGACCGACAACCCGTGGGTCCCGCTGCGGATCCTGGCATTGGGCAAGCAGTCGAGCGAGGTGGTCGAGGCTGACGTCTATCTGCTGACCGACCAGTCGCCGGCGATGCTCCCGTATCCCGATGGCTTCAACGGGATGACCGTGACGCATGCGGCACCCGCGACCGATCTCCTGCTCTCGGACCTCCGGTCCGACCGTGGCATGGAGTGGGTGCCGGACAAGGCGTGGCTGACCAAGGTCGCCATCGATGCGAAGGCGCCGCAGATCGGGTTCGACCTCGCGGTCGACGTTTCGGGGGCCAACGCCCCGTCTCGCGTCGCGGCCGGTCTCGACATGCCCGGGGCGACCGATCCGACGGTCATGGCCGCGATGCGCTGGTTCGCCGGTGTCGCGTTCGTGACGCTCGGCGTCGGTGGCGTCATCTGGATGATCGCGAAGCACCAGATCGACTCGCGGCTGCGGCCGGCGTGAGGGCATTCGGCCTCATCCTCGTCGCGGTCGGTCTGGCCGCACTCGCCGCCGCGTGGTCGGGTGGACCGGCCCGCGGTGGCGACTCGACGTCGGCGACGATCTCGATCCACTTCTCACGCTTCGAACCGGCGGAGGTGTTCGCCACGGCTGGCGTCCCGATCAGGGTCACGCTGGTCAACACAGACCCGATCGACCACGAGTGGCTGGTCGGCGATGCCGCCTTCCATGACCGACATCGGACGGGGACCGAGGCACATCACGGCGCGCGGCCGACGGAGGTGTCGCTGTCTCCAGGCTCGACGGCGACGACGACCGTTCGGTTCGATCAGCCCGGCGAGTACCTGTTCATCTGCCACCTGCCCGGCCATGAGCAGTACGGCATGGTGGGCGTGTTGCGGGTCCTGCAAGCGCAGGGTTGATGCGTACCTCCTGCGCTCTGCACGGGCTAACGAGGATCGAGCTTCGGCGGCTCGTGCGTGACCGGCGGTAGGTCCAGGCCCGCGACCCAGGCGGCGATCTCGTCGCCTGCCGCGACCCACACGCCGTCCATCGCTTGTGCCTTCTCGATCAGCCTCTCGAGCGCGGCGGCACGCGCCGGTCGGCCACTGACGAACGGGTGCATCGTCAGGTCGAACAGGCCGCCGACCTCGACGATCGCCTCGAGCTCCTCGGCCCACGCGTCGCACACCTCCGACGGCCGCAGGATCGGCGACGACGCGTAGCCAGGCACGTAGTTGTAGCGGTTCCAGTCGTCGAGGCTCCAGTGCATCGGCAGCTCGATCAACCCTGATGCCCATCGATACGGATGGTCGGAATCCATCATCCCGGAGCTGTACGTGAAGCCATGACGCGCCACCAGATCGGGCGTCCGGAAGTTCATGTCGCATGACGGCGGCCGGTAGCCCACGGGCCGCACACCGGCCACGGCATCGAGCGCCTCGAACCCGCGGACGAGGTAGCCCTCCTCGGTCGCCTCGTCCTTGCCCCGGACGCTCTCGTGCATGTAGCCGTGGTGGCCGATCTCGTGGCCGGCGTCGCGGATGGACCGGATGACGTCGGGCCACGTCTCGGCCACCCAGCCCGGGACGAAGAACGTGGTCCGGAGCTTCCGCCGATCGAGCATGCGGAGCAGGCGAGGGACGGCCACCTGCGGCCCGTAGCGTTGATGGCCGATCACGTCGAGGTAGTCGATGACCTCGGGATGGTCGGTCAGCATGACCGCCTCGGCGTCGACGTCGAAGGTGAACATCGCGGCCGCGCGGTAGCCGTCCGGCCAGCGGAAACCGGGGGGCAGTGGGTCCATCCGGCAACGATACTGGGTCGATGAGCGCCCTCGTCCGGGCGGCCGTGCTCGAGGAGGTCGGGCAACCGGCCGTCATCCGCGAGCTCGACCTGATCGAACCACGTGCCGGCGAGGTCCGCGTACGGATGCTCGCCTCAGGTGTGTGCCACTCCGATCTCCACGTGCGCGACGGGGAGTGGGACCGACCGACGCCGATCGTGATGGGCCACGAGGGCGCGGGCATCGTGGAGGCCGTCGGGACGGGCGTCGAGTCGCCACGGGTCGGCCAACTGGTCGCGCTGTCGTGGCTGATCCCCTGCGGCGTGTGCCGGTCCTGCCGGCTCGGTCGGGTATGGGAGTGCCCGGACTCCCCGTCGTACCGGCACACGTTGCTCGATGGTGAGACGGCGTTCCGTGGCATCCGTTCCTACTGCGCGATCGCGACGATGGCGGAGGCCTCGGTGGTACCGGCGGCAGCCGCCATCCCGCTCCCGGACGGCGTCGACCCGGCAGCCGCCGCACTGATCGGCTGCTGCGTGACGACCGGGGTCGGGGCGGTCACCAAGACCGCCGCAGTGCGGGCCGGTTCGACGGTCGCGGTCATCGGGCTGGGCGGCGTGGGCCTGTCGTGCGTGATGGGTGCCGTTGTGACCGGCGCGTCACGGATCGTTGCAATCGATCGCGTCGCTGGAAAGCTGGACGCCGCCAAAGCGGTCGGTGCCACAGACACGATCCTGGCGGATGGCGATGCGGCGTCCATGCTGGCGGGCCTGCGCGACCTGACCGACGGCGGCCCGGACTTCGTCTTCGAAGCGATCGGCCGGCCATCGACGGTCGAGCTGGCGATCGCGGCGCTGCCTGCGGGCGGAACGGCGGTGCTCGTCGGCATGACACCGGTCGGCGATCGTGCCGCGTTCGAGGTCTACCCATTCGTCGATGGCTCACGAAGGATCATCGGCTCGAACTACGGCTCGGCCGAACCCGCCATCGACTTCCCGCGCTACGCCTCGTGGACGCTCGACGGTCGTCTCCCGGTCGCGTCGCTGGTCGACCGCCGGATCGGGCTCGACGACGTGGAGGACGCGTTCGAGGCGATGCGCCAGGGCCGCTACGTCCGCCAGGTCATCGAGTTCTAGGCGGTCGCCTGGTCGTCGTCCGGTGGCGGCATGACGGGCGGTTCCGGCTCCTCGATCGGCGGCAGCAACGGGCCCGCAGTGATCAGCCGGGACCCACGGCCATGCGTGAGGAACGACCACGCCCAGCGGGTCAGAACGACCAGCCGGTTGGTGAAGCCGATCAGGTACGCGATGTGGATGCCGAGCCACAGCAGCCACGCCGTGAATCCGCCCTGTTGGCCGAACGGCCCCATCCAGGGGATGTCGGTCACTGCCGAAAGGCGACCGATGACGGCGACGTCTCCGTGGTTGCTGTAGCGGTACGGCTCCCACGGACGGCCCAGGATCCGGCGGCGGATGACCTTCGCAGCGTACGAACCGCCCTGGATGCCGCCCTGCGCGACGCCGGGCGTGGGGCGCCCTTCCTTCCACGGCTGCACCGCTGCATCGCCGACCACGAAGATCTCGGGATGGCCGGGGATCGTCAGGTCCGGCTCGACGATGACCCGCCCGGCACGGTCGGTCTGCGCCCCGGCGGCTTCGGCCACCTTCCGCGCGAACGACGAGGCGATGACCCCGGCGCCCCACAGGACGGTCCGCGTCGGGATGGTCTCCTCCGGTGCCTCCTTGTCGGCGGTCGGGCGGACTCGGACGCTCGCCTCGTCGATGTGGGTGACCGTGAACCCGGTACGGACCTCGACCCCGAGTCGTCCGAGCTGGCGCTTCGCGGACGCGGAACGACCGGGCGGATACGTCGGCAGGATGCGGTCCATCGCCTCGACCAGGACGATCTTCGCGTCGGCCGGGTCGATCGCGCGGAAATCGCGCCGCAGTGTGTCCCGAGCGATCTCGCCGATCGAGCCGCCCAGCTCGACCCCGGTCGGACCGCCGCCGACGAGCACGAACGTCATCCACTCGCGGCGGCGTTGCGGATCGGCTTCCCGTTCCGCGGCCTCGAAGGCGATGAGGATGCGGCGACGGACCTCGATCGCATCCTCAAGGGTCTTGAGGCCCTGCGCGACCTTCGCCCAGTCGTCGTGCCCGAAGTACGTGTGGTGGGCACCGGTCGCGACGATCAGCGTGTCGTAGCCGATCGGCCCGCCGTCCGAGACCGCGACCTCGCGCTTGTCGACGTCGATGCCGACGGCCTCGCCGAGGATGACCGTCGCGTTCCGCTGCTTCGACAGCACTGCACGGAGCGGTTGCGCGATGTCTCCCGGCGAGAGCGCGCCGGTCGCGACCTGGTAGAGCATCGGCTGGAACACGTGGAAGTTCCGCCGATCGAGGAGGGTGACTGCGACCTCCGGGTCGCTGCGCAGGTTCCGTGCGGCGTAGAGTCCGGCGAATCCGCCGCCGACGATGAGGACCCGGTGCCGGGTCCTCTCAGCGGCGGGACCTGTCACGCGGCAGGCGTGTCGTCAGGATCCTCCGCCGGGCTTGCGGCCGGGCCACCCGCCACGATGGCGCGTCGAGGTCGCGCGACAGCCGGTCGGCTGGCTTGGCGACCGGGACCGACCGGGATGGACGCGGGCGGTCGGGCGACCCGACGGCCGCGGGAGGCCTCCGCGACCTCGGTCATCGCGGCCACATCGGGGAGTGCCGCACGGTCACGCCTGGCCTCCAGCCGCTCCCACGTCTCGTCCTCCACCCAGACCTCGTCGGCGCGCTCGATGTGCGAGATCGGCCGCGGCCGCGGGGTGGATGGGCCGCCGAGGTCCAGTCCGGGCCCGACGGGGGTCAGGCGGATCGGCCCGGCCGGACGCGCATCGATGACCTCGACATCGGCGTCGTCCGGCAGCGCGTCACAGCGGTAGCAGCGCCGCATCCGGAGTTCGTTGACCGATCGGCAGTTGGGGCAGACCCACATCGACGGGCCTTCCGTGCCGCCGAAGCGCCTGGTGCGTGGCTGCACCACAAAGCGATAGAGGAGCCAGCCCGCCGTGGGCCCCCCGAGGAGGACGATCGCGATCAAGACGGGCGGCACGAGGCCGATCCCTGCTTGCAGCGCTCTGATCCAGTACTCGATTTCGACCTGCACGCTCACGCCCCCTGCACGCCACTAGACTACACCGGACCGCACCGCTGCAACCCGCCTCTTGCGACGTTGCGGATCGGCACCGCGATCCGGGCAGCCACGGGCGGCCACCGCCCGCCGAGGAGCCGCTACTTATCCCGTTCGGCGGCCGAGGTGAGCGCGGCCTGCGCGGCCGCGAGGCGCGCGACGGGGACGCGGAACGGCGAACACGACACGTAGTCGAGCCCGAGCTTCTCGCACTTTGCGATCGAGGCCGGGTCGCCGCCGTGCTCGCCGCAGATGCCGACCTCGAGGTCCGGCCGAGTGGCGCGACCCTTGTCGACCGCCACCTTCATCAGTCCGGCCACGGCGTCATCCAGCGTCTGGAACGGGTTGACCGGCAGGATGCCCTCCTCGACGTACTTCAGCAGGAAGCCGCCCTCGGCGTCGTCCCGGCTGTAGCCGAACGTCATCTGGGTCAGGTCGTTGGTGCCGAAGCTGAAGAACGCCGCGTCCTTTGCGATCTCGTCGGCGACCAGCGCGCCGCGCGGCACCTCGATCATCGTGCCGAACTTGTAATCGACGTCGACGCCACCCGCGGCGGCCTCGACCGCCTCGACCTCGGCCTCGAGCAGTTCCTTGGTCCGCTTCAGCTCATTCGGATGGCCGACGAGCGGGATCATGATCTTGGCGATCGGGTTCCCTCCGCCGCGCTTGACCGCGATCTGCGCGTTGAGGATGGCCCGGGTCTGGACCTTCACGAAGTCCGGGATCATGAGGCCGAGCCGAACGCCGCGCAGACCGAGCATCGGGTTCTGCTCGTGCATCGACTTGATCGCCGCGAGCAGCTCCTTGTCCGCTTCGCTGGCACCGCCAGCCGATTCGGCTCGGGTCACCTTGACCAGCTGGTCCTCGAGGTTGGGCAGGAACTCGTGCAGCGGCGGATCGATGAGGCGGATGACGACCGGCAGGCCGTCCATCGCGCGGAAGATGCCCTCGAAGTCGCCTTGCTGGAGCTGCTCCAGCTTGGCCATCGCCGCGTCGAAGGTCGAGACCGCCTCGCGCTCGTCGGGAGTCAGCGTGTCGCCGGCGACGGCCTTCGCCTTGGCACGTGTCGCCTGGTTCGCGACGAGGATCGCGCCGCGCACGATCTCGAGGCGCTCCCCCTCACGGAACATGTGCTCGGTCCGGCACAGGCCGATACCCTCCGCACCGTAGCTGCGCGCCTGCGCCGCCTCCTCGGGCTTGTCGGCATTCGTCCAGACGCCCATCCGCCGGATCTCATCGGCCCACGACAGGATCTTCTGCAGCTCGGGCTGGTCCTCGAACCGTGCGCTGACGGTCGGGAGCTTGCCCTCGTACAGGGCGCCGGTCGTGCCGTCGAGGCTGACCCAGTCGCCCTCCTTGAACTGCGTCCCCGTCACGTCGCAGTGGGCCTGCTTGCCGGCGTAATCGACCATCAGATCGGCGGACCCCGCGACGCACGGCTTGCCGATCTGGCGTGCCACGACGGCGGCGTGACTCGTGGCCCCGCCGCGGGCCGTGATGATGCCCTGGGCGACGGCCCTGCCGTGGAAGTCGTCGGGCGACGTCTCGATACGGACGAGGATGACCTTCTCGCCGTTGTTCACCCACTCCACGGCCGTGTCGGCATCGAACACGGCGCGCCCGACCGCGGCGCCCGGCGAGGCGTTGAGCCCGTTGACGATCTTCGTCGCCTTCTGGAGGGCCTCGGGGTCGAAGGTGTCGCGTAGCAGCTGGTCGACGTGGGCCGGCTCTATCCGGGCGATCGCCTCCTCCTTGGTGATGACCCCCTCATCGACCATGTCGGCGGCGATCCGCACCGCCGCGGCCGCCGTCCGCTTCGCGGACCGTGTCTGGAGCATGTACAGGCGGCCGCGCTCGATCGTGAACTCGAGGTCCTGGACGTCGCGGTAGTGCGACTCGAGCTGCTGCCCGATGCGCTGGAACTCCGCATAGACCTCGGGCATGTCGGTCTGCATCTGGGCGATCTTGGGCGCGGTTCGGATACCGGCGACGACGTCCTCGCCCTGGGCGTTGGTCAGGTACTCGCCGAACAGCGTCTTGTCGCCGGTATTCGGGTCGCGGGTGAACGCGACGCCCGTACCGGAGTCATCGCCCATGTTCCCGAAGACCATCGTGACGACGTTGACCGCGGTGCCGAGGTCGTCGGGGATCTGCTGGTTCTTGCGGTAGTCGCGCGCTCGCTTACCGAACCAACTCGCGAACACCGCCTTGATCGCCAGGTCGAGCTGCTCGTACGGGTCGTCCGGGAAGTCGCGTCCGGCGTCCTGCTTCACGATCGACTTGAACTCGGCGACGAGGTCCTTGAGAGCGGCCGCGTCGAGGTCGGTGTCCTGTTTGGCGCCGTGCCGCTCCTTGGCGGCCTCGAGCGCGTGATCGAAGCGCTCGCCGCCGACCTCCATGACGATCCTGCCGAACATCTGGATGAACCGGCGGTAGGCGTCCCAGCCGAACCGATCGTTGTTGGTCAGGGCGATCATGCCCTGCAGGGTGTCTTCGTTGAGACCGAGGTTGAGGACGGTGTCCATCATCCCGGGCATCGAGAACTTGGCTCCCGACCGGACGCTCACGAGCAGCGGGTTCGAAGGATCCCCGAAGCCCTTGCCGGTCCGCCGTTCGACCTCCTTGACGGCCTCGAGGACGTCGTCCCACAGCCCGTCGGGCAGGCGCTCACCGTTCGCGAAGTAGTCGTTGCACGCTTCGGTCGTGATCGTGAAGCCGGGCGGTGTCGGCAGACCGGCGATCGTCATCTCGGCGAGGCCAGCACCCTTGCCACCGAGCAGGTCGCGCATCCCCGCGTTGCCCTCGGCTGTCCCCTCCCCCCACGCGTAGATGTAGCGCTTCGCCGCCTTGTGCGGCCGCTCCGTGGCAGCCGAGGGAATCGTCGTCGTCATCGCGGGATTGTACCCGCGAGGACCCTCCGATCAGGGTTGCGGGACGGTCACGGGCTGGGCCTCGGCTCCGGGGGGCGCCCGATCCAGAGGGAATCACGAGCCGCTTGAGCCTGCCCGCGTTCGACGACCGACGCCGCACGTCGCCAGCTGGTATCCACGACGAGCAGGCCCGGCTCGAAATCGATGGTGTCGATCTGGATGTGCTCGCCCGGATAGCCGAGCCGCGGCGTGCCGTCGTGCTCGGCCCAGAGCCGGTATTGGCCGCCATCGCATGCCTCGACGTCGAGATCCCCTGGGATGGCGAGCTGCAGCTCGTAGACAAGATCGAGCCACGCGATCGCGATCGGCTCCCTGGTGACCTTCGGCGCGCCGGGCGCGGCTGCCCACCCGCTCAGGATCTCGCTGAGTCCGCGTTTGGACTGGAGGAGCGGCGGTCCATCGAACCCGGTCGACTCCCAGTGGCATGGGTCACGGTAGACCGTCCCGACGTTCCACCACGACAGGCTCGCCGCTGCCGGCGGGCCAGCGTCGCTCGCGATCCCTCGGTCGGTCGCCGTCCAACCCGTCTGGCCTTCGAACACCGCGTCCATCACATCGACCGGAACGACCTGGCCGGTCGCGTCGTAGTCGTAGACGGTCACCTTGGTGATGTACGGGACGTTCTCGAGCGCCCAACCATGGGGAAGTGGGGCGATGGTCGGCTCGGGCGACGGCAGCGCCGTCGGTGGAGGCGGTGGCGTCGGCACGGCGGTCGCCGCGAACTCGCCCAACCGGATCGAGGTAGTCATCGCATCCAGCTCGGCCTCGACCTGGGGAGTCGTGGTCGGAAAGAGCTGCGTCACGGTGACGAGGCGCGTCCCGCCGACGTGGCTGACCCAGATCCGATCGCGCTCGCTCTCCGCGAGCCAGTGGAGCTGCGGCAGGCCCCATATCCGGAATGGCGCATCCGTTCGGGACGCGCAACCGACATGACTGG
>DATHTG010000263.1:0-7587 GCA_035463515.1 Candidatus Limnocylindrales bacterium | reverse complement strand
TCCGGCGCCGCGCCCACCCCCGGCGCCAGCCGACGACCTGGGTCGTCCCGATGAGCTCGTCGCCGACGCGCATATCACCCTCGACCGTCACCTCGGCCGCACGGGCCAGCCACGTCAGGCCGCGTTCGCGATACCAGTCCCTCGTGAAGCCGTGATACGCAGAGTGGTACCAGGCGAGGTCCTGCGCGTACCGCAGCAGGACCGAGGTCCGGATGCGTCCGTCGGGCGCCGCCTCGTCGAATCGCACGCGATACGGCGACGAGCAGCGGTCGGGCTGGCGTTCCGTGCGGGTCATCCCGCGGTAGCCAGATCGTCGAGCGCTTCGAGCGTGACGACGTCGATCCCGGCGGTCGGTGCCGTCGAGCGCGCGAGTCGCACGTCGCACGATCTCCGGGCATCGAAGACGACGAGCGCCACGCGAAGCGCGACGGCGTCATCGGTCGCGTGCTGCCGCGCGTCGTCGAGCTGATGGAGGACGTCGTCGCTGATGCCCCGCGCGCCCCACTTGCAGTCGTACGCCTCCGGTCGGTCATCGCGTTCCACGGTCACGTCATAGGGATGGATCTCCGCGCGGACGCCATCGAACAGGATCCGGCGCTCGCGACGGACGGCCCCGCCGACGCGTCGGCCGAGGAGGCGAGCTGTCAGCTCCTCGACGATCGCGCCGCGGAACTGGCTGCGGACGGCCTCGCCCCGCTCGGCGACCTCGAGCGCCGCGTCCAGCATCGCTTCCGCCTGCTCGCGTTCCGTGTCGGCGACCTTGGCACCGAACAATGTCGGGAACATCGTGGTCCACGTCGAGCGGTCGGTCGACATCCCGTTCATCACGGCGCGCGCCATCACCCGCATCGGGACGCTCGCGGCGGCAAGGAGATCAGCGGCCCGCGCGACCAAGGGATCGGCTTGGATCCCCGCGTAGACGACGGCGCGTCCGTCCCGGGCCGCGTCCTGGAACCTCACGGCCGTTCGCCGAGAGCGAGGAGCGTCACCTGCGGGAATGTCGACAGCCAGTCGATCGCGCGATGCGGGTCGTCGATCGCAGCGATCTCGTCGATCGCGGCATCGACGCCGGCGGCGATATCCCCGGAGACGGCCTCCGACCCGCGGACGGTGACGACGTCCTCGAGCCGGGAGCGCCATGCCTCGGTAAGGTCCTGGATGTACGACCACTCGTCGTCGATCGATTCGCCGACTTCCGCGAGCGTCGCGTAGGCCGCAAGGGCTCGGCCGAGGACGGCCTCGACGGTCAGGTCGGACGAGGGAGACACGCCCGAAGCGTACGCCGGCTGGTGCCCGCGGTCAGGGCTCGATCAGTGCTCCCGGGTGGCCATCGCCCGCTGGGGCGAAGAGACCGGTCGCCGGACGCGGCCGCCATGGCCCTGATGCGACTCCGGCTCCGACCGGCGGAGGAGGGTTTCCAGCCGACGCCGTGCCCGTTCGTCCCACGCCTTCGAATAGGCGTCGGTCGCATCGGTCCGTAGACGCGCGGCGCGTGCCCGCTCGCCCGCGGCCTCGAGCTCGGCGACGCGATCGAGGATCGCGCGATAGAGGGCCGGGAGCTCCTCAGCGGGAGGATTTGTCTCCATCGTCGCTCCACGATGGAGCCCGATGGTCCGGGTGGGAATAGCCCAGCGGTCCCGCCCGGCGAGCGCCGAACGGCCCAGCGATGCACGTGGGCCTCAGTCCCCGCGGTGGCCGCCGCTCCGGACGTCGAACGAGGCGAACTCGCGGGTCGCGGGCCCCCACGCGGTCGTCACGCGCTCGACGAGGGCGCCCGCCGGACCCTCTTGCAGCGCCTCGAGCAGCCGATCCAACGCCCGTCGCGGGCCTTCGGCGACGCAGCGCACGGTCCCGTCGGGTTCGTTCGCGACCCAGCCGGTGAGATCGAGATCCATGGCCCGATGGATCACGAAGTAGCGAAATCCGACACCTTGGACCCGTCCCCGGACCGTGGCATCGAGGCGCTCGGGGCTCACGCGGCGCGCGACTCCACGCGGGGCCGAGGCCAGGCGAGGGCCAGGTCGTCGAGCACGAGCTCCGGCGAGACATTCCCGGCGATGAGCACGCTCGCCCGGCCGAGCCGGTCGATGAAGGCGCGGAGTGCTTCCGGGTCGACTGACACCGCGAGCGCGCGGACGTCGTCGAGCAACGCCAGGTCGCGCACGGAGCGGTCGAGGCCGACCTGGCAGAGCGCCACGTCGCGTGCGACGTCCGTCCACAGGGCGACCAACGCCTCGCCGGCGCGACGGCGCTCGACGGCAGGTGTCCGGGCCGGCCCCGAGACCTCGGCCTCCTCCTGGTCGGCGTCCGTCGTCGGACCGTCGGGAGGTTCCTGGGCCGAAGTGGTCGGCGCGCTCGGCGTCCGCCTCGTGCGACCTGACGCGCCCCCGTCGCCGGCGGCTGGCGAGGCGGTCCCATCGGCGATACCGGCCAGCGTCGCCGCCTGTCCGGCAAGCACCCGGATCCCCGACAGGCGATCGGCTGCGCGGGCCGGCGCGAGGTCCAGCAGCGATCGACCGATCGCGTCTCGTTCCCGGACCGCATCGGGCGAGGTTGCCCAGGCGAGGGCGATGCCGGGCCGTCCGCCTGAGATGCGGGCCAGGCGTGCGGCGGCCGCTGGATCGGCGGCACCGGCATCCACCAGGATCGCCTCGATATCCCGGACGCCGACCGGGCCGAGTCGGATGCGCGCACAGCGCGAGCGGATCGTCGGCAGCAGCGGTTCCTCGGCATCCGCGCAGAGGATGATGGTCGCCCCGGCCGGTGGTTCCTCGAGGGTCTTGAGCAGCGCGGCCTGGGCGTCCTCGTTCATCCGGTGGGCGGCCTCGATGATCGCGACCCGCGCGCCGCCCTCGACGGGCAGCAACGCGAGCTCCGCGATGAGATCGCGGACGCCACGCGGCTTTCCTGGTCCACCGATCACGACCTGCCGGCCGGGCCCGTCGGGACCGAGCCGGTGGACGTCGGGGTGGACGCCACGCGCGACGAGCCGGCAGGCACGGCACGCGCCGCACGGCCGTCGGGCTGGGTCCTCCGCGGAGCACAGCGCTCCGGCGGCGAGATCCATCGCCAGCGTCGTCTTGCCGCCGCCGGCCGGGCCCACCAGCAGGACGGCACCCGGCACGCCCGTGCGCACCATCGCGGAGACCGCGGCGAGCGCACCCGGGTGACCCCTTGTGCGTGCTCCGTCCATCGGGCGACGGTCAGGAAGCGGTCTTCGACGTCCTGCGAGTCGTCCGGCGCTTCGGGGCGACCGCGGCCTCATCGGCCGCGGGCTCCGCCCCGGTTTCGACGCCGGCATCCGCGCCGGCGTCCGCGGACGTATCGGCCGCGGTCGCCTTCTTGCGCGTCGTCCGGCGCTTGGGCGCTTCGGCGCCTTCCGCGGTCGCGGGTTCGGCCCCTTCGGCGGTCGCGGCGGTCTTCCGAGTCGTCCGGCGCTTCGGCGCGGCAGTCTCGGCCTCGCCCGCATCGGTCGTCGCGGCCGCTCGCCCACGGGTCGTCGACGAGCGTGTCGTCCGGCGCTTCGGTGCGGCAGCCTCGGCCTCTGGTGCCTCAGCGCCGATCACGCCGATCTCATCGGTCGCCTCGGCGGGTGAGGCTGGGGCCTCCGTCGCTCGCGGCGGCTGCTGCGAGACCTGGGCCCGCAGCATCGCCTCGAGCTCCGGCGGGACCTCGCTCCACGGCTCTGCCGAGCCCGACCGGCGAGGCGCCTCACGCGGTCGCTCGTCACGCTCGAAGCCACGCCCCCCGCTTCGCTGGTTACCGCCTGTCCTTCCGCTGACGTCCGGATAGCGGTTGATGCCACCGCTCCGGCCGCGCCCATACCGCTCGCGCTCGATCGCCGACTGATACGCCGACCGGCCGCCACGCGGACCGCGAGCGCCCCGCTGGGCAGGGCCACCCCGGCCGCGGCGCTGCTCCGCGATCAGGTACTCGGGGATCTCGGGCTCGTCGAAGTCCTCGTCATCCGTCGCTGACGACAGCGGCGCAGGAGCGGCCGTCGTCCCGAGCTGCGAGTCCCAGACGGAGCCGAATGGGGTGCTGCGAGGTCGCGGCGCCTCGACGGGCTCCTCGTCCTCTTCCTCGTCCGGCTCGAATCGATCGACCGGGGGGCGGGAGGGACTCGAGGCTGCGATCTCCTCGCGTCCGCGTCCACGACCTCGACCACGCCCACCGCGCCGGCGGCGCCGACGGCCGTTCTCGTCGCGTGCCTCCTCGGTCTGGCCATCGGCCGCGGCCGTGCCCTCACCGACGTCGCCCGCGGCGGCGGTCTCATCGAGGTCGTCGAGCGTGAAGACCTCGGCGGACGCGAGATCGGCTTCGGAGAACTCGCCGGACCGGCCGCGAAGCCGTTCGCCCGGCAGTGCCGCCACCTTTGACGCGCCGTTCGTCGACGCGCCACCGCGCCGACGGCTGGACCCGGTCGCGGACGCCGCCACGGGCTCGGCATCCCCACTGCGACCTCGGCCGCGACCCCGACCGCCACGTGCGCCACGGCCGACGCCGCTACCCTCGGTCTGCTTGTCCGGCACCTCGGTCATCGACAGGTCGGCATCATCGTCGGCGACGCGCCGTCCGGAGCGAGTGCCCTTCTCGACGCGCGCGAGCTGGGTGATGTCGGTGAACTGGTCGGCGACCTCGATCAGGTCCGAGCTCGTATTGCCGCGGAAGCTGATGACCTCGACGCGTACGCCCATCTCCTGGACGGCGCGGATCGCCGGTGCGAAGTCGCCATCACCGGACACGACGATCGCGATGTCCAGGTTCCGAGCGGTCTTCATCATGTCGACGACGAGCTCGATGTCGAGGTTCGCCTTGACCTTGCCGTCGCCGTACTTGCGGATGTCCTTGCTGACGACCTTGTAGCCGTGCCGGCGCAGGAAGTCGTGGAAGTTCCGCTGGTTCTCGTTGTCGGGATCGAGGCCCGTATAGGCATAGGCGCGCACGAGATCGCGGCCTGCGCCGGCTGACTTGAGGAGCGTGACGTAATCGATGTCCACGCCCGCGGCCTTCGCCGCATAGAAGATGTTCGCGACGTCTACGAAGACGGCGACGTTCTTGCCCAACTGTTACTCCTTGGGTCGCGTGTGGTTGATGCCCGGACCGGCGCGATCTCGCTGCTCGGTGGGCCGATGGTCTAGATGCGGCGCGTGGTGGTGCCCACCGCGGCCACGGTCTTCTGGATGCGCGGGTCGGCCGGGGTGAAGCCCAGGGCGGCCCAGCGGCCGAGCGCCGCCTGATCAGCCGGTCGGGCCGCCTCGACGAGCGTGCAGCCCTTGTTGCTGGCAGACCGGACGAGCTCCTCGAGGAGCGCCTCCGCGACGCGGTCCGTGTCATGGTCGGGGTCGACGACCAGAAGATCGATCGTCCCCACGAAGCCCCCCGCGCGGACCGACGGGCGCAGGGCGAGCACCGCCCCACCCACGACATGCCGCTGGGACTCCGCGACGAAGATGCTCGCCTGCGGCAGGTACACGAGCTGCCGGAGCAGATCCGCGGCGTCGAGGGGGCTCGCTTCGCTGCCGACACGCAGCTCGCTATCGCTCATCGCGACGAGCCGGTCGATATCGGTGATGCGGGCGGGCCGGACCAGATATTCCACGCCGAAGGTCGTACCTCGCAGGACGGCGACCGTCACCCCTCGACCGGGGTCATCCCGACCCTGGGTCGGACCGGGCGGGCCCGCGATCCTCGCTTGCCGCGGCGCTTTCGCGCGGCGCAAAGGACGCGACCAAGCCGGTATTGCATTCGGGTCGCCAGTGCATATGATACGGCATCGTTTCGGCGGTCACCTGCGCGCCGCTCGAGACCGGTCTGCGTCGCCTCCGTCACGCACCGCCGCTCGCCCCGCACGACGCTCCTAGGGAGGGCAACGTCAGCGAGGTAGCGCGAAGAGGGTGGGGCGGAGTGTCTTCGCATCCCCCGGATCGAGTCGGGGTCAGATGCCACGATCGACGGTCGATCGGCAGGGGCCGCTCGGCCCGACCATCCAGGAGGAGAGTGCATGAACAAGCGCAAGATCGGGACGCTTGCTGCTGTCGCCGTGCTCGCTTTGACAGCGTGCAGTGGCGGTGGCGGCGGCGGCGCCAGCAAGGGCGAGATCGAGATCTGGTCCTCGCTGCCGCGCCAGGGCTCGAGCAAGGCCCAGACGGACACCATCGTGAACGCCATCAACATGGCGATCGAAGAGAAGGGTGGGACCGTCGGCGGCTACACCATCAAGTACGTCGACAAGGACGACTCGACCGCTGCCGCGGGCAAGTGGGACGAGGCGACCGAGATCAAGAACGCCAACGATGCGGTCGCGAACGACAAGCTCGTCGCCTACATCGGCACGTTCAACTCGGGTGCTGCGAAGCTGTCGATCCCCATCCTGTGCGGCAAGGGCATCGTCATGATCAGCCCCGCCAACACGGGCGTCGGCCTCACCAAGCCGTTCGAAGAGGGTGAGCCGGACAAGTACTACCCGAACGGCTGCAAGAAGAACTACACGCGCGTCATCCCCAACGACTCGCTCCAGGGGAATGCTGGCGCGCTGTGGGCGCAGAAGCTCGGCGTGAAGAACGTCTACGTCCTCGACGACACCGAGGTGTACGGCAAGGGCATCGCCGACGTCTTCCGCCAGAAGGCGCCTGAGTACGGCCTGACGATCGTCGGCAACGACGGCATCGACGGCAAGGCGACCGACTACAAGGCGCTCGCCGAGAAGGTCAAGGGCACCAACCCCGACCTCGTGTACTACGGCGGCATCACCCAGAACAACGCCGGCCAGCTGTGGCGCGATCTGCGCGACGCGATGCCGGACGTCAAGCTGATGGGCCCCGACGGCGTCTACGAGAACGAGTTCCTCGAGGCTGCCGCCGCGGCCGCCGAGGGCAGCTACATCACGTTCGGTGGCGTGCCGCCGGACCAGCTGCAGGGCAAGGGCAAGGAATTCGTCGACAAGTACACGGCGAAGTACCCGAACAACCCGATCGAGGGCTACACGGCCTACGGCTACGAGGCGGCCAACGTCGTCCTCGCGGCCATCGAGCGGGCTGCCGCCAAGAACCCGGCCGATGTCCTGGCGCTCCGCGCCGCCGTCCTCGACGAGGTCAAGGCGACCAAGGACTACGACGGCGTCCTCGGCAAGTGGTCCTTCGACGCCGATGGCGACACCAGCCTGACCGAGATGTCGGGCCTGATCGTCACTGGCGGCGAGTTCAAGTTCGACTCCGTTATCAAGTAACTCCACTCCACCGGAGAGGCAGTACCGACCGGCCGTTCGGCGTCCACGCCGAACGGCCGGTGTCCATCAACCTCCGCGACGTTTAGGAGAGGGCGTTGGAGGAGCTGATCAAGGCGCTGACCATCGGGGTCACGAACGGCCTTGTCATCGCGTTGATCGCGATCGGATACACCCTCGTCTACGGGATCCTCGAGCTCATCAACTTCGCCCATGCCGACGTCTTCATGCTCGGCACGGCGTTCACGTTCTTCGCCACGGAGATCATCGTCATCGCCATGGGCGTGCCGGCGGCGAGTCTCGCCGCACTGCTGCTCACGCTCATCGCGCTGCCGTTCGTCATGCTCTTCACGGCGGCCATC
>DATHTG010000262.1:0-10135 GCA_035463515.1 Candidatus Limnocylindrales bacterium | reverse complement strand
GAGGCGAACGTCGGGGCACCCGGGGATGGTAGCCGTGAACCGGCCGCGGTATGGTCCCGCCTGCATGGCCGAGCCACAGCCGCGCCGGACGGGGGTCCGGCTGGCCATCCCGCTCCTCCCGCTCGCCCTCGTCGCCACGCTGGCGTCGGGCGTTCTCGACCCCGCGGCGGCCGCCACGCCGACGGCGACGCCGAGGCCAGCGTCGACGCCATCCGAACCCGCCGGCGTCGATCCCGTCCCCTCCGTCACCGGCGCCCCCGACGCGACCTCGACCCCGATCGTCGGGCCCAGCCCGGGACCGGAGGCCGGGTCTCCACCGGTGATCGCACCGCCGCAGTCGATCACCCGTCCCCGTCTCGCCCCCCAGACGCGCCTCGCCCTCCAGGCGCGGCTCGATCGACTTCGGCAGCGCTACGCGATCCCGGGTGTATCGGTCGCGATCGTGCTCCCCGACGGGTCCACCTGGTCGGGCGTCAGTGGCCTCGCCGACGTCCCGCACAAGCTGGCCGTCACCCGGTCGACGTCGTTCGCGATCGCGAGCGTCAGCAAGACGTTCACCGCCGCCCTGATCCTGGCCCTGGCCGAGGACGGTCGCATCGACCTGGACGCCTCGGTCCGGACGTACCTGCCGGGCCTCAAGAAGGTGTCCTCGAAGGTCAAGGTCCGCCAGCTCCTGGATCACACCAGCGGTCTGCGCGATTACTTCTTCCACCCCTCGATCGACCACTTGCTGCTGTCGCGACCTGATCGCCGTTGGGACTCGGCGCGATCGCTCAAGTACGTCGGTAAGCCGTACTTCGAGCCCGGCAAGGGCTGGCACTACTCGAACACGAATTACCTCGTGCTCGGGATGATCGCGGAGGCGGTCGCGAAGGAACCGCTGGCCGACCAGGTTCGGACGCGGTTCCTCGACCCGCTCGGCCTCGAGCACACGTGGTATCAGCCGGAGGACGTGCCGCAGACGGACGTCGCGCACGGCTATCGGTTCGCATCGACGTCGACGGCGGCGGCCGCGATCGACCTGTCGGACGGCACGCCGCTCGTGCCATTCACGTCGGTCGTGACCGCCGCCGGGGCGGCAGGCGGCTTCGCGTCGACCGCCCGCGACCTCGCCCATTGGGCCCACGCCTTGTACAGCGGCGAGGTCCTTCGACCCGAATACCTCGCGGCGATGATCGACGCCGATGCGACGACAGCACTCAAGTCGACGATCCCATATGGCTACGGCACACAGGTCGTCGAGATCGACGGGCATCGGACGCTCGGCCATTCCGGGCGGCTGCTCGGCTTCCGCTCGTCGGTCCGCTACCTGCCCGACCAGGGCGTCGCCATCGCGGTCCTCACGAACCAGAGCAGGACCGACCCAGCCACGATCGTGCGCAACATGCTGCGGATCGCGCTGACGCCGGTCGAGGAACCCTGCGGCTGCCGCCAACGCCGCTGACGATCCGGCGACTCGGTCGGCGGGACCGTGGCGCGCAGACGCGCCGGACCACCGGCGCGCAACGCGGTACGGATGGGTGACTTGCCGCGCGCACGCGCGAGGCCCACCGTGACCGGACGCTCGCGGGAGCAGCATGCCGATCAAGGTCGACGCGTACATGGCCGAGGGGATCGCCAGGGGCGTGCTGGCTCGCGCCGGCTCGCTCCGCGAGGTCCTCGAGCACGAGGCGGCGCTCCGCCTGGAGCGCGTCCAGTGGCAGCCGCTCGACGGCAAGCCCGGAGCGAGCCCGGGTGTCGCGATCCCGATCGATGACGTGTTGATCGCGACCGGCGACGAGCAGCCGACGGTCCCGGTCCACGCCTCGTGGCACGGCATCCGCCTCGAGGTCGGTCCGTACGTCGTCGAGGGTGAGATGGCGACGCTCCCCGGTTTCGACCCTGGCCGAGCGCTGACGCGACCGACCGGTGAGTTCGTGCAGCTCCGGGATGTGCGGATCGGGAGGCGGACCGGCCCGAGTGCATCCGCCGACCCGGTGCCGATCGGACATCACGCTCTCGTCAACCGCTATGGCGTCGAGAGCGTCGCCTGCGACCTCATGCTCGGGTTCTTCTTTCCTGGCGCGGAGATGATCCACGCCGACGTCGCGGAGACCGGCGCGATCTAGCTCGTCGCGCGTGCGCGACGCGACCGACGCGCGCGGCCCCCGTCGGCCCGGCCGCCATCGTCGCGGCTCGCGACGCCGCCGCGCGGCCTGACCGCCTTTCGCCGCGCGTGATGCTCGCGCCCGACATGGGCGTGCCCGGCGCGCATGCCGAGTGGTCGTGGCTCAGCGGACCGATCCGGGACGAAGCCATCTTCGACGGTCCACGGGATCGCCTTCTTCAGCAACCGCTGGACGCCGCGCAGGAGGTCGACCTCGTCGATGCACACGAGGCTGATGGCCTCGCCGGTCGCGCCGGCCCTGCCCGTCCGGCCGATCCGGTGGATATAGTCCTGCGGGTTCCATGGGAGCTCGAAGTTCACGACGACCGGCAGGTCCTCGATGTCGAGGCCCCGGGCGGCGACATCGGTCGCGACGAGGACCCGGATCTCCCCGGACTTGAAGCCCTCGAGCGCGCGCGTGCGCTCCGGCTGGGTCCGATCGCTGTGGATCGCCACGGCGTCGAGCCCCTCACGATCGAGCCGTGACGCAAGCCGCGACGCGGCGAGCTTCGTCCGCGTGAAGACGAGCACCTGGTGGAGGTCGTACGTGCGCACGAGGTGCGCGAGCAACTCCTCCTTCCGGTCCCGGTCGACCGGGTAGACGAGCTGCTTGACGGCCTCGGCCGCCGTGTTCCGCGGCGCCACCTCGACCGTCGCCGGGTCGCGCAGGATCGTGCCGCTGAGTCGCCGGATGTCGTCGGAGAACGTCGCGGAGAACATCAGGTTCTGGCGACGCGCGGGCAGCATCGCGATGATCCGCTGGATGTCGGGCAGGAAGCCCATGTCGAGCATCCGGTCGGCCTCATCGAGGACGAGGACCTCGACCTGGCCGAGATTGGCGACGCGCTGTCCGACGAGGTCGAGCAGGCGGCCGGGCGTCGCGGTGAGGATCTCGACCCCGCCACGGAGCGCCTTGATCTGCGGATCCATCGGCACGCCCCCGTAGACGACCGTGGAGCGGAGCGGGACCGTCCGGCCGTACGTCCGGACTGCCTCATCGACCTGGACGGCCAGCTCCCGCGTCGGGACGAGGATCAGGACCCGGACCGGGTGGCGGGCGGGCGAGAACGACGTGTTCGCGTGGCCGCGCAACCGATCGAGGATGGGCAGCGTGAAGGCCGCGGTCTTGCCGGTCCCCGTCTGCGCCGCTGCGAGGACGTCGCGTCCCTCGAGGACGATCGGGATGGCGGCTGCCTGGACGGGCGTCGGGGTGGTGTAGCCCTCGTCGGCCACCGTCTGCAGCAGGTCGGCCGAGAGGCCGAGCGATTCAAAGGTCAAGTAGTGCTCCTGGGCTGATCCTGGCCGTCGCGTGGCGGGATCCGCGGGGAGCGCGACGGCGGCGCCGGTCGTGCGCGTCATGCGCTGGCGTCCGTCGGCCGTGCGGAGCATAGCCCAAGATCGACTGACAGGTCGGCCGTGCGAACGATGCGGGTATCGAGCGGCGCTTCGTCGAACGGTCGTGCAACAGGCTGCGAACCGCTGGGATGGTGCGCTCGGGCACCGGAAACGTCGCCGGGACCGCCTCGTCAGGAGCGATATGGGACCTCTGGCGGCGGACGCGGTCGGGATGTGCTGGCATACTCCCGGTCCAAGGCCGAGGCGCCCCCACACCGATAGACAGGCCCAACAGAAGACTCGCCGCCCCCCACGGCAGGACTTCCTGTCACTCGTCGGGTCCGACTCGACACCCCCGCGACCGCCCCCCAGCGGCCGTGGACCCGCCCTCGACCGCGCTCACCGCGGTGATCGATGGCGTCGCGCGCATCCCTCGCCTTCTCCTGCCGTCGGCGGCACCCATCACCGTCACCACGTCCCCCACGTGGTGTTCCGGCAGTGAGGAGGCAAGGATCTTGCCAGTTCGTCCGAGCGGCGCCCAGCGGGCGTCCATCCGTGGGTCACATCGTGTGATCCTGACCGCACTCATGGCCGTCACGGTCGCCAGTCTCGGCGGCCTCGCGGCACCCCAGGAGACGCGGGCAGCGACCGTCAAGGTCGTCGTCGTGGTCGGCCCCGCGGGCTCCAGCACTGCCAAGTACCGCGACAGCGCTCGCGTCTACGCCAAGCTCGCCCGCTCGTATGGAGCCTCCGTCACCGAGATCTACAGCCCGTACGCGACCTGGACGAAGGTCAAGCGCGCGGCACAGGGCGCCAACCTCCTGATCTATCTCGGGCACGGCAACGGCTATCCCAGCCCGTACGGTGCGTTCCAGCGCTACACGAAGGACGGCATGGGGCTGAATGCCACCTCCGGGAACGGCAACTACAACGTCAAGTACTGGGGCGAGTACTACATCGACCGCGACATCCAGATGGCGAAGAACGCGGTCGTGATCCTCAACCGCCTGTGCTACGCCTCGGGCAACTCCGAATGGGGTTCGGCGAACCCGACCAAGTCGACCGCGATCAAGCGGGTCGACAACTACGGCGCGGGGTTCCTGCGCGCCGGCGCAAAGGCCGTCTTCGCCGAGGCGATCAACAGCGTGTCGCCCCACATCCGCTCGCTGTTCACGACCAACCGGACGATGAACTCGATCCTCATGACGAGTCCGAGCGCCAGCGGCGCGCGGGACTTCACCTTCACCTCGAGCCGCACGACGTGGGCCAGGGCGCACATGGATCCGCCCCAGCCCAGCAAGTACTGGCGATCGGTCATCGGCAACCTGAACCTGACCGCAGGTCAGTGGCGCGCCGGCGGCTGAGCCCGCCGATCCATCCGCACCGCTCGAGGCCCGGCACACGCCGGGCCTCGTCGATTCCCGGCGTGAGAACGCGTCGATCCCCGGGGCGTGAGCACGCGGAGGCCCCGGCACGACGTGGGGGGTACGTCGCCCGGGGCCGGGTCGGACGGCCCGTGGCCGTCCCGATGACAGGTGCGTGATCCGGAGGGGCTAGAGCGTCGCGGCCTGTGCCACGATCCCGAGGCTCGCGAGGATCAACATCAACAGGACCAGGATCGAGGGCAGGAGCCCGAAGGCATCTGCCCGGACCATCGGGGTCGAAGCCATGCCGGTCTCCTTTCCTTGACCTTCCCGACCACGGCGGCCGGGCTTGCCATATGGTCTCGCCCAGGTCGCTCCGTGGCTGCTGACGTCCGTGGCGAACGTGCATGGACATTCGACGACGTCTTCTTCGGCAAGAATAGAAATCACCCATTGACAAAGTGAAAACCGCCTTGCTATAAATGCGGCCATGCCGCACGAAGTGATCGCCACGTGTCCCGTCTGCGCGGGCGAACTCGCAGTCACGCGCCTCCGTTGTGCGACCTGCGGGACCACGCTCGAAGGTGACTTCAGCGTCGGCCGGTTCAGCCGGCTGAACCGCGAGCAGACCCAACTCCTCGAGAGCTTCCTGCGTTCCCGCGGCAACCTCCGCGAGATGGAGCGCGAGCTCGGGATCAGCTATCCGACGGTGCGCGCTCGCGTCGAAGGTCTCGTCCGCGCCCTCGGGTTCGGTCCGCGGGCCGATGCGGATCCCGATGCGGAGACGGCCGTGACGCCGGTCCCCGAGAGCCGCGACGCGATCCTCGACCGTCTGGCACGGCACGAGATCACGGCGGAGGCCGCAGCCGCCGCGATCCGTCAGCTCGGGAAGGATCGACGATGAAGGCTGATACCTCCCTCTCCGACCTGCAGCACCGCATCGGCGCAGGCGGCCTTCTCGCGGTCCGCCTCGAGGATGGCGACATCCGCCTGACCGGCATCGACGGCGACACGGTCTCGGTCGCGGCGTCCCGACACGGCCCGCACGGACTCACGATCGAGCGCGGTGATGGCAGCGTGTCGATCACGACGGGAGCCGGTCCGACGCCGGACGATCTTTCGATCGAGGTGCCTTCGGCGGCGACGGTCGTGGTCGAGTCGCGAAGCGGCGATATCACGGCGGAGGGGCTGAAGGGCGATGTCCGGATCACGACAGCGTCGGGGGATGTGACGATCCGCGACGCCGGCGGGACCCTGGCGATCGAGGCCGTGTCCGGTGATGTGGAGGTCGCCGCGGTCGCGGACCTCGCTGTCGGCGCCCGCACGGTGTCGGGCGATCTCGACGTCAGGGCGGGGCTGTTGCGGCGTGCCAACCTCACGACCACCTCGGGCGACCTCGCCATCGACGCCGCATTCGCCGATGCAGGCGCGTTCGTCGTCGAGACCGTCAGCGGCGACACGACGGTCGAGTCCCGGAGTCCGGTCCGGGTCGAAGCCACGACGCTCACGGGCGATGTCCAAGGCCCGAGCGCCGGTGGTCGGGACGACCGGCCTCGAGGGACCGTCGTCGTCGGCTCCACGACCGGCGCGACCATCACCTTCCGATCGACGTCCGGCGACCTCGCGCTACGAGTCAGGGACGACTCGACGTCGGACGTCGCGCGAGTTCCCGACACGGCCCCGGCCCCAGCCAAGGAGGTCGATCCAACCCTCGACGTCCTCCGGGCGCTCGAGCGGGGCGAGATCGATGTCGCCGAAGCCACGGAGCGCTTGGCCGCCCTCGAGTCCGAAGGGGACGACCGTGCCTGACGACGCCCTCGAGTCCGTCCTGCGGCTCGTCGAGGAGGGTCGCCTCAGCGCAGACGAGGCACGGCCCATCCTCGACGCTCTCGACGACCGCGGCCCGGATCCGCACGCTCGAACCGACCCTGCTCCGGCCGACGCTTCCACCCGCCCTCCCGTGGGTGGATCCGGCCGGGCACTCCGGGTCGAGGTCACCGAGGCGGGCCGCAAGGTCGTGAACCTGCGCGTCCCCCTGGCCCTCGGCCAGGCCGCGCTCCAGCGGGTCCCTGGTCTGTCCGACGTGGCAGCCGAGCGGATCCGCGAAGCGATCGAAAGCGGGCTGATCGGGCCTGTCGTCGTCGTCGACGAGCCGACTGGTGACGGCGTCCGCATCGTCCTCGAATGAGCCACCACGGAGGTGATCGCCATGCTTCCCACCGACATCGACCTCGACCAGGCACACGAGCGGCTCGAGCGATTTGCCACCGACGCAGCCCGACGCCGGCACGGCCCGACCACCACCGGGCTCCGCCGCGCGATCGGTCATCGCTTCATCGCGCTCGGCCGGCGCATCGCCGCCGAGCCGACGCTCGAACTGTCTCGGGCGACTCGCTAAGCCCCGGTCGATCGCGGTCGCCGCGGTCGTCCCGGCCGTGCCGACGCACTACCATCGCGGCATGACCGCGCCCATCGATCGCCTACCGTTCACCGGGGATGAGGAGGCTGACCGCCTCCTGGTCGAGGAGCCGCTCGCGCTCCTCATCGGTTTCGCGCTGGACCAGCAGGTCACGGTCCAGAAGGCGTTCAGTGGACCGGCGGAGCTCAAGCGGCGGCTCGGGCATCTCGACGCCGGCAGGATCGCGGCCACCGATCCGGCGACGCTGGACGCGGTGTTCCGGGAACGACCGGCGCTCCACCGGTTCCCTGGCTCGATGGCGGGTAAGGTCCAGCAGTTGACCGCGGCCGTCGCGGAGGAGTACGGCGACGACGCGAGCCGGATCTGGACCGAGGCGAAGGACGGACCGGACCTTCAGCGTCGGCTCCTTGCGCTGCCCGGCATCGGCGAGATGAAGGCGCGGAGCATCATCGCGATCCTCGGCAAGCGCCTCGGGGTGCACCTCCCCGAGATGGACGCCGTCATGCCGAAGCACCCGACGCTCGGTGACGTCGACTCGGCCGAAGCGCTCGCGAACTACCAGGCGGGGAAACGGGCGATGAAAGCCGCGGCGCGAGCCGCCAAGGGCTGACGCAGAGCCCGGGATCCGGACACGAAACGACCCCGGTACAGGACCGGGGTCGTTCGCCTGCGCGGGAAGTTCGTCGTCAGCCTACGAGCCAGGGGCGGCGGTCACGGTCGTTGATCCCGGGGCGCGAGTCGATTCCGAAGCGAAGCGCCGCGATCGCGAGGGCGAAGAACGGGGCGATGACGACGACCGCCGTCATCACGGCCATCCCGGCGTCCATCACATCCACATCCTTTCCGGTCCATTCGACCTTGTGCAGCAATCCACCTTGACAGTGGACTGGTTCATGGTCGATATTGGCACCGATGGACGACACACCAAAGAGCCAATCTGTCCAAAGTGGACTGAAAAGGCAGCAGATGGTCACCGCGCCTGGGCTCGTCGAGCTGATCGGTCCGTGGGCGAGCGGCGCAGAACCCCTCAACGAGCAGTTGGCCGACGCGCTGACCCGCGCGATCGAGGTCGGATTGCTGCCGCCGGGCACGCGCCTACCAGCCGAGCGCGAGCTGGCGCGCGAGCTGGCCCTCAGCCGGACGACGATCGTGGCCGCGTACGACCGGCTCCGCCTGGCCGGCCTCGCTAAGCGTCGCCAGGGGAGCGGCACGCGCGTGGCCGCTCGGCGCCCCGGCCTGTACGAGCTGACACCGCCACCGACGCCGGTCGAGGAGACCGACATCGAAGCACCGACTCGCCTTCGACTGGGTCCCGGCTGGTCGAGCGGTGTCGCCGATGCCATCGAGCATCCCGACGCGATGCAGTTGACGATCGGGGCGCTCCCGGCGGGTCCGGCGGTCGGCGATTGCATCCAGACCGCGCTTCGCGAAGACGTGCCATCGCTGCTTGGCGAGATGGGCTACGACCCATTCGGATGGCCGCGCTTGCGCGTTGCGATCGCGCGGTACCTCGAACGTCTCGGCGTCCCGACCGACCCCGACCAGATCCTCGTGACCAACGGTGCACAACAGGCCGTCCATCTCGTCGCGGCGCACATCGGCGGACCAGGCAGCGCGGTGGTCCTGGAGAACCCCACGTACATCGGCGCGATCGATGCCTTCCGTACGACGGGTAATCGCCTGATGCCGATGCCGGTCGACGCGGACGGGCCGCGGGTCGACGTCGCTCGGCTGCTCGCCGCGAGCGCGCCCGTGCGACTCGCCTACGTCGTCCCGACGTACCACAACCCGACGGGCGCCACCATGCCCGAGGCCAGGCGCCGCGACCTTGCTGCTTCCGCGGCGGAGTACGGGTTCCACGTGGTCGAGGACCTCACACCGGACGTCAGCCTTGGTCTGGACGTGCCGCCGCCGATCGCCGCGTTCGACGACGCGGACCGGGTGATCACGCTCGGCTCGCTCAGCAAGATCGCATGGGGCGGGTTGCGCATCGGATGGATCCGGGCGCCGCGGCCCGATGTGGACCGACTCGTCGCCGGCAAGATCGTCGCTGACCACGCCACGAGTCTCATCACGCAGGCGATCGCTGCGCGTGTCCTCGACCGCGTCGACGAGATCGTGACCTGGACACGCTCCGCCGTGGCCGAGCGCCGCGCGGCCATCACCGACGCCCTCAGCGCGAGACTCCCGGACTGGGAATGGCCGGCCTCCGAGGGCGGGCTCTCCCTGTGGGTCCGCCTCCCGGACGCGGATGCTGTCCAGTTCAGCCGGCTGGCCGCCCGCCACGGTGTCATCGTCCGGCCGGGGCCGCTGGCATCACCCGACGGTGGCTACCGCGACCACATCCGGATCGCCTTCGGGGCCGATCCGCAGCATCTGGTCGAGGCTGTCGACCGTCTTGCGCTCGCCTGGGCCGAGTACGCCCGGACCGCCCGGCGGTTCAGCCGCTCGGCTCTCGCCGTCAGCGTCTGACGCCCTCCGTGGGCACTGGTGCGCGGACGCCCCACGGTGGGGTATCCGCACGGCCGGCTTCGCCGGCGGCGGCTAGACTGGTCGTTCCCCTATGGCAGAGCTGCCCGACGACACGCCGCCAGCAGCGCGACGCCGCACGCCACGAGGCGGCAAGCGCCAGCGCTTCGTCCTGCCTGACGACCAGCATGACGAGCGCGTCGGTGAGGTGATCGAGGCGTTCCTGGACGGTCCGCCCCCGAAAGCCCGACGCCAGGCCCTTACGACCCCGCGCCCCGCCCGCCTACGGCCGACGAGCCAGCGTCCCGTGCCGATGGACACCCGGCCAGATTGGGACATCGCTCTCCGTCACGAGGACGCGCGGATGGCGCGCTACGGTCGACCCGCGAGCGTCGTCGTCAT
>DATHTG010000261.1:0-7729 GCA_035463515.1 Candidatus Limnocylindrales bacterium | reverse complement strand
CGGCGGCCGCTCCTCCCCCCCGCGATCGAGCAGGTCACGGACGAGCTCGGCGGTCGCGAGGCCCGGCCGGAGCCCGGGGCCGACGACCAGCGCGTCGTGATCGTGGTCGAGGATGCGGGCCAGTGCCGGCTCCGGGTCGATCTCCTCGACGTCGTCCTCGGGGAGCGCCATCGTCGTCGCCTCGACGACCTTGGCGGCGAACAGCGGCTGAAGCGTCTCCGGCACCGCGAGCGTCACGAGCCCGACCCCAGCCCGCCCCGCGGCGCGGGACACGAGCAGGGCCGCACCGGCGTAGTCGAGCGATCCGGCGATCACGAGGAGCTTGCCGAACGACCCCTTGTGGCCCCGGACGGGCCGCCGCGGCAGCAGCGCGACGGCAGTCTCCTCGTCGAGCTTCGGGACGCCCTCCGGCCAGGGCCGCTCCTCGTCCCGGCCGCCAGCTGCCGATACCGCCGGATCCTGGCGACGGCCGAATCCGATCCCGCGCCGCTCAGGCATCGCGCCGGTCTCCCTTGGGGGCGTCCGATGCGAGTGCCGCCGCGCCGTTCGACTCCGCCATGTCGCGAAGCCGCTCGATCCGCGCGAGGATGCGCCGCTCGCGATCGTCGAGGCGGTCCTCGATGTCGGGCGGGAAGAGGTACCGCCCACCCGCAGTCCGGACCCCGAACGCCATCGCCACCGCGTAGTCGGCTTCGTGGCTGATCGTCACGGCGATGCGGCCCATCCCCAGCTGCTCGGCACGGGCCTGTGCGCGACCGTGCAGCCGGACCGCTGGTTGACCCGTGGGCAGACGTTCGATCTCGATGTCGCGCCAGCCGATCCCGCGAACGCCGAGGCCGAGCACCTTGGATACCGCCTCCTTGGCAGCCCAACGCCCGGCCATGGTCTCCGGGCGGCCGCGGACGTAGCGCTGCTCGTTCGGCGTGAGAACGCGGTTCGAGAATCGATCGCCGAACCGTTCCAGCGACGCACGGATGCGCTCGACCCTGATGATGTCGATGCCGAGCTCGGTCATCCCGGCGAGCGCAGCATCGACGGCTGGGGACGCCGGTCGATCGGCACCGCCAGCCATCAGCTCACTCCACCGTCACCGACTTCGCCAGGTTCCGTGGCTGGTCGACGTCCGTGCCACGCGCGATCGCGACGTGGTAGGCGAACAGTTGCAGCGGGATGATGGCCAGCACGGCGCTGAGCGCCTCGTGCGTGTCGGGCACCCAGCAGATGTCGTCGGCGAAGCGCTCGATCTGCGGGTCGCCCTCGGTCGCGACGGCGATGACCCGCGCGTCACGAGCACGGCCTTCCATCACGTTCGAAACCAGCTTGTCGTAGACCGAGGAGCGGGTGGCGACCGCGACCAGCGGGCACTCGGCATCGAGCAGGGAGATCGGGCCGTGCTTCATCTCGCCGGCGGCGTAGCCCTCGGCATGGACGTAGCTGACCTCCTTGAGCTTGAGCGCGCCCTCCAGGGCCGTGGGGTACGTGTACCCGCGCCCGACGAACATGAAACCTCGCGAGTTGACGTATCGACGAGCGAGGTCCTTCACGTCGGATGCGTTGTCCAGCGCCTTCGCTGCCGCCCCGGGCAACGCGTGCAGCGCCGCCCCGAGCTCCTGCTCCTGTTCGAGTCCGAGTGCACCACGGGCCTTGGCGATCGCCGCGGCAAGGATCACGAGCGTCGTGACCTGGGCGACGAAGGTCTTCGATGCGGCGACGGCGATCTCCGGCCCCGCCTGCAGGAACAGCACGCGGTGGGCTTCACGGGTGATCGCGCTCCCGACGGTGTTCGTGACGGCGATCACCGGCGCACCGCGCTCTCGGGCGAGACGCGTCGGCGCGATCGTGTCGGCGGTCTCGCCGGACTGGGTCACCGCGATCACGAGGGTGCGCTCATCGATCGGCGGTGGGCTGTAGCGGAACTCGGACCCGACGGTGGCACGAGCCGGGATCCCGATCCAGTCCTGGATCGCCGCCGCGCCGATCAGTGATGCGTAATACGCGGTCCCGCAGGCGATCAGCTCGACGCGGTCGATCTTCGTGAGCGTCTCGGCGAACCCTTCCAGCTCCTCGAGCCAGATGTGGTCCTCGCGTGTCACGCGGCCTGCGATGGCCTGGCGGAGCGACTCGGGCTGCTCGTGGATCTCCTTGAGCATGAAGTGCTCGTAGCCGCCCTTCTCGGCCGCCTCGGGCGACCAGTCGATCGTCGTGACCGTGCGCTCCTGTGGCAGTCCGTCGACGTCGGTGATCGTCACGCCGGTCGGTCGGAGGTCGGCCACGTCGCCGTCCTCCAGGAACATGACCCGATCGGTGTGGGCGAGGATCGCGGCCACGTCACTTGCGAGGAACGATTCCCCATCGGCCAAGCCGACGACGAGTGGCACATCCTTGCGCGCGCCGACGAGACGATCCGCCTCGCCTCGGTGCATCACGGCGATCGCATACGCGCCCTCGACCTGGCGGAGCGTGCCGCGGACGGCCTCGGCGAGGTCGCCCTGATAGCACTCCTCGACGAGATGCGCCAGCGCCTCGGTGTCGGTCTCGGAGGCGAGTCGATGGCCGCGGGCCTCGAGGCCATCGCGAAGCTCACGGAAGTTCTCGATGATCCCGTTGTGGATGACCGTGATGTCGCCCGTGCAGTCCTGGTGAGGGTGGGCGTTCAGGTCGTTCGGGCGGCCGTGGGTGGCCCAACGCGTGTGCGCGAGGCCGATCGCCGCGTGCGGCGTCCGATCCGCGATCGCCGCTCTCAGGTTGGCGAGCTTGCCGGCCTTCTTCTCGACGAACAGGTCGCCGCCATCATCGACGAGCGCGATACCCGCCGAGTCATAGCCCCGGTATTCGAGTCGGGCGAGTCCTTCGATGAGGATGGGGCCAGCCTCCCGGGGCCCCGTATAGCCGACGATCCCACACATAGCGTCGATCTCCGTTCAGTCTGTTGCGGAGGGCGCCAGAGGACACACCGGCCTCTCCGAAGGCGGCGGCGACGCGTCTGCGAGCCGTCCGCCCCGAGGATCCACCGAACCTAGTTTAGACGCTCCCCCGCGAGGGTCGCGAGTGAGTCGGCCAGCTCGGTGACGAGCGCCTCGTTCGGCCCCTCGACCATCACCCGCAGCGCGGGCTCCGTGCCGGACGGACGGACGAGGACCCGTCCACCGTCGCCGAGACGCGCCGACGCATCGGCGATCGCCCGTCGAAGGGTCGGGTCACCCTCCCATTGATCCTTGTGACGAGCCTTGACCGCCCGCTGTTGCTGCGGGAGGAGCGGGATCGTCGCGGCGAGTGTGGCCAACGGCGCGTTGCGTTTGGTCATCACCCGCAGGACCTCGAGGGCGGTCACGATGCCGTCACCCGACGTCGTGTGCTCGAGGACGATGACGTGCCCGGACTTCTCGCCGCCGAGCGTCGCTCCCGACACCTGCATGCCCTCGAGGATGTACTTGTCTCCGACCGGGGTGCGCACGACCTCGCCGCCGGCGCCTTCGACCGCGCCCTGCAGCCCGCCGTTCGAGAGGACGGACACCACGAGACCGCCGGGCAGCGCGTTCCGTTCGAGGCGCTCGAGCGCGAGGATGCCGAGGACCTGGTCACCGTCCACGATCTGCCCACTGCCATCGACCGCGATCAGCCGGTCGGCATCGCCATCCAGCGCGAATCCCACATCCGCGCTGCGCTCCACGACCGCTCGGGCAAGCGACTGGGGCGCGGTGGCACCGCACTCGACGTTGATGTTGACCCCGTCCGGTTCGACATGGATCGCGTCGACACGTGCGCCGGTCGCTTCGAGGATCTCCTGTCCCGCGGCACCGCCCGACCCGTTCGCACCGTCGAGGACGATGTGCAACCCGGTCGCCTGGACGGAGCGGGCGAGGCCCCGACGGTGATCCAGGTACGTGCCCAGGGATCCAATGGCCTCGATCCGCCGGCCGAGATGGGCGTTGCCGACCCCGCCGAGCTCCGCTTCGCGCCAGATCAGGTCCTCGAGCTCATCCTCGATCGCATCGTCGAGCTTGAGGCCGTCGGCATCGAGGACCTTGAGCCCGTTGTCGTCCGCCGGGTTGTGCGACGCCGAGACCATGATCCCGGCACGGAACGGGCCGGTCCTGGCGAGGTACGCCAGGGCGGGTGTGGGGACGACGCCCACCACGTGGACGTCGACGCCCAGGCTCGTCGCCCCCGCGACGATCGCGGCGACGAACATGTCGCCCGACCGCCGCGTGTCCTGGCCGACGACGATCGCCGCACCCGGCTCCGCCAGCCGCTTCGCCGTCGCGCGACCGAGGGCGTACGCGGTCGTCGGTCGCAGGTCGACGTTGGCCACGCCACGGATCCCATCCGTGCCGAACAGGCGTCCCATCGCGTCAGCCCGGCGGTGGCGTCGATCGAGGCATGACCGTCACCGCGACCTCGTCGGGACTCGCAGCGACGAGGCTGATGCCGGTGGGTAGCGTGGCCCCGACCCGCACATCCGTCGTCCCGGGACCCAGCGCCGAGACGTCCAGATCGGCGGCGAGCGTCGCGCCCACGATCCGGTCGAGGTCGGTCGGGCTGCCGCCGACCGTGAGGAGGAGGCGATCGACCCCGATCTGATACTCGTACTCGGCTCGCACCCCGATGGCGCGCACGCCGACCTCGAAGCTCCGCGTCGCAGTCACCGGCCGTACGGTGATGGTCACGGTCACATCCTGCGCGTCGAGGGCGATGACCCCGTTGGGCAGCGCGAGACCGATCGTGACGGTCCGGTCCGAAGACACGCCGCCGGCCGGGATCGGCTGCGTATCCACACTCACGAGAGTCTGGAGCTCATCGGCGTCGCCCTGGACGGTGACCACGGCGGGTTCGACGGTCGCGGGACCGAACTCGAAGCCGGCGGCAGGCGAGCCGGTGACCTGCGGGCTGACCGGCAGCGTCTTGGTCTGCTCGTTCGAGACGATCTGGACCTTGATCCGCGACGTGGCCGGGTCGACGTTCACCTGCGCGACAGCGTCGCCGACGCTGTCGACAGCCACGAGCTCGACGTCCTGATCGACATCGATGCCGGATGTCTGGAAGATCACGCTCGCACGCGCGGCCGCGACCCGCTCGAGCACGGAGGCCGGCCCGACGACGCGGACTTCCGCCGGATCGGCGGACTCCGGGCCGAGCGTCAGCCCGGACGGCGCCTCGCCGTGGTCGATCTGGACAGGGACGACCTTCTCGCTGAGGCGGTCGAGGTCGACCGTGACGCTCTGCGGCTCGAAGCCCAGGACCCGCACGCGCGGGTCGATCGAGCGAAGTTGGACCGGGACGCTCTGGGCCCCGTCGCCCGGGTTGATCCCGCCGAGGTCGACCCACGCCTCGAAGTCGGACTCGATCGGGCGGACGTTCGATGGCGTGAAGTAGCGGATCTCCGTCACGGGCCGGATCGTCTGGAGCAGGAACGTGTCCGGCGGCTGGTCGCGCGGGACGACCGGGACCACTCCGGTCAGCGTCGCGGAGCTTTGCGAGAGGACGAGTCCCCCGTAGAGGAGCGTGGCGAGGCCGATCGCCGCGATTTTGAGGGGCCAGTTGTGGACGAGGACCCCGATGACGCGAGTCACCTGGGGGCTCGTACCGCCGATGTCGATGCGGGCTCCGGCGGCGACGAGCGCCACGCGCTGAGCGCGCGGCGGCGACGGCCATGGGTCGGGTCCATCAGCTGGCGGATCGTACGCACGAGCTGCGCCTCGTTGAGATTGCGCACGATGCGGGCGCGCTCCACCAGGCTGATCTGACCGTTCTCCTCCGAAACGACGACGACGATCGCGTCGGTCTGCTCGGCGATCCCGAGCGCCGCTCGATGACGGGTTCCGAAGCGCTCCGCCTGGACCGTGGTCTCTGCCAGAGGCAGCAGGACGCCCGCTGCAAGGATCGCCTCGCCGCGGATGATCACCGCACCGTCGTGGAGCGCGGTCCGGGGCGCGAAGATGGTCCGGATGAGATCGGCCGAGACGTCGCCATGGATCATCACGCCGGTCTCGGCGGTGTCCTCGAGACCGGTCTCCCGCTCGAGCACGATGAGCGCGCCGTGCCCCTCCGCCGAGAGCTCGGCCGCAGCCCGGGCGACCTCCGACGCGACATGGTCGACGGCTCGAGAGTCGCCGCCGGGAAGTACCCATCCGATCGAGCCCACCCGGCCGATCCGTTCGAGAGCGCGGCGGATCTCGGGCTGGAAGATGACGACGAGGGCGAACAGGCCGACGACCGCCCCGCCTTGGAGGATCCGCGTCAGCAGCTCGAGACCGAAGGCGACCGCGAGCACGTACACGACGATCAGGACCGAGACGCCGATGACGAGGCGGACCGCGCGCGTCCCGCGGATCAGGCTGAACAGCCAGTAGATCAGGAGGGACGTGATGCCGATGTCGACGATGGTCGTCAGGCGGACCTGTTCGAGGATCGATCCGAGGAGATCCGACATCGTCGGTCGAGTGTAGCATCGCGCCCCCTCCGGACCCGGTCCCCCGGCGGCCGGATCAGGCGCAGATGGCCTCGAGGCGATCGTCGTCGGGGATGCGCGCGGCGAGCGCACACAGGCGATCGCGCGTGGCCCGGTCCCCTTCGACATCGACCAAGCTGGTCAGCAACACGAGCTTGTCCGCGGCGACCGTGCGCCAGCCACGATCGATGTAGAGCTCGGCCAGCGAGAGGTGGATGCTGGGGTCCGCCGGGTTGCTGGCGAGCGCCTGGTAGCAGGCATCGATCGCCGCGTGGAGCTGTCCGCCTGCCCGGAAGCCGCGAGCGGCGTCGAGTGCCGCTGCGCGGGTCGCCTCGCCATCACCGGTCGCGGCGGCCTCTTCCACGGCCGCCATCGCCATCGCGGGATCGAACGGCGGGGGCGGAGGTGGAGCCTCGGGCCCGATCGGACCGGCGAGAAGGGCACCGGCACGCGCGAGGGCGTCGGCCGCGGCTGCCGCGGCGTCGCCATCTCCCTGGAGGTTCGCGACCATCGACCGGAGAGCGGCTCGTCGGTCGCGACCTTCGGCGAGCTCGAGTGCGTGCGCCACAAGATCGACCGCGTCGCCGCGGCGTCCCGCCTCGATGGCGACCTCCGCCATCGCGTCGAGCGTCTCGGCTGCGCGAATGCGATCGCCCAGCGCGAGAAGCGCATCGAGGCGGCCGCGCAGCGCGACCTCGTCGGTCGGGGCGCGTTCGAGAGCCCGGTCGAACGTCGAGAGCGCTTCCGCGGACTTGCCCAGGCGGACGAGGACCTGGGCGATACCGACGAGCGGCAGCGCCCTGTCCGGCGCGACCCGAGCCGCCTCGCCGTAGGCATCGAGCGCTTCGTCCAGTCGACCGCGCTGGGCGGCGACGTGACCGCGCCGCAGGGCGTCCTTGTATCGCTCGTACAGGGCCTCGGTCATGCGGCTGCCCCGATCAGCTCGACGAGCAGGGCCTTCTGGACATGGAGCCGGTTCTCCGACTGCTCGAAGATCAGGCTCCGCGGGCCATCCATGACCGACGACGTGATCTCCTCGCCGCGGTGGGCGGGGAGGCAGTGCATCGCGACGGCGTCCGGCCCCGCGGCATCCATCAAGGCATCGTCCACCCGGTAGGCGGCGAAGGCGTCGCGCCGTGCCTCGGTCTCGGCCTCCTGGCCCATCGAGGTCCAAGCATCCGTATACACGACGTCGGCGCCGCGGACGAGCTCCTCGGGCTCCTGGCCGAAGACCAGCCTCCCGCCGGTCTGCGCGGTGCGCTCCTGCGCGGCCGCGACGAT
>DATHTG010000260.1:0-3421 GCA_035463515.1 Candidatus Limnocylindrales bacterium | reverse complement strand
GATCTCGAGCGCCTCGTCGATCACGTCGAAGCCGTGGGCCAGCTCCTCCTCCGTGATGCACAGCGGCGGGTTGGTGTGGATCGAGTTGTTGGCCAGCATCGTGTACACACCGTGCTCACGGAGGTACTTGCCGATCGCCTTCATCTCGTCGGACGTGCCGTTGAACGGCGTGAGCGGCGTCCACGGGTCGCGGCTGCGCACGAGGTCGATGATCCCGAACAGGCCGAGGTTCCGCGTCGCACCGACGGACGGATGCTCGGCAGCGAGGCGGGCGTGCATCTCGCGCATCCGCTCGCCCATCCGGGCCGCCTTCTCGATCAGCCCGTCCTCCTCGTAGACGCGGAGTGTCGCCAGCGCGGCGGCAAGGGAGACGGGGTGCGACGAATACGTCAGGCCGCCGTAGAACATCTTGTCCTGGAAGGCTTCGGCGATCGTGTGGCGCATCGCCACGGCACCGAGCGGCAGGTAGGACGAGGTCAATCCCTTGGCCATCGTCATCAGGTCCGGGACGGTGTCCCAGTGGTCGATCGCGAACCAGCGACCGGTCCGGCCGAAGCCCGCCATCACCTCGTCGGCGACCATCAGGATGCCGTGACGGTCGCAGATCTCGCGGACGCCCTGGATGTAGCCGTCGGGCGGGATGAGGATGCCATTCGTGCCGACGATCGTCTCCAGGAAGACCGCCGCGATCGTCTGCGGCCCCTCGTAGCGGATGACGTCCTCGAGCCCCTGCAGGCTCTCCCCGACGGGACGAGGTTCCGCCTCACCCCAGCGGTGCGTGTCGGGATAGCGGACGACGCCCACCAAGCCCGGCTCGTTCGCCCAGCGGCGAGGATCGCCGGTCAGGGTCATCGCGCCCATCGTCGCGCCGTGATACGCGCGGTACCGGGCGAGCACCTTGTACCTACCCGTGTAGTGGCGGGCGAGCTTGATCGCGTTCTCGATCGCCTCGGCGCCGCCGAGCGTGAAGAACACCTTGTCCATGTCACCCGGCAGGATCTGCGCAAGCTTCTGGCCGAGTCTTCCGCGGACCTCTGTCGCGAACGCCGGCTGGACGAATTGGAGCTTCGTGGCCTGCTCGGTGATCGCCTCGATCACGCGTCGATCGCCGTGGCCGATGTTCACCGACATCAGCTGGCTGTTGAAGTCGAGGATGCGCTGCCCGTCGGGCGTGAACAGCCAGACACCCTCGGCGCGGTCGACGGCGATCGGATCGATCGCTCCCTGGATCGACCAGGAGAAGAAGGTGTGCGCGCGATTGAGGGCGACGATCTCCTCCGTCGTCATAGCCTCGGAAGCGGTGCCGATCCCCATGGGTCCTCCTCTGGCGCCAGGGCTGCGCGCCGCCGGCGCCGCGCCTCGCTGCCTGTCCGGCCCGCGGGCGCGAGACCGGATTACAGCACATCACGAGGGTCCGCACGTACCGACTCGCGGAGGCGGGTGCTACGGCGGGTGCTACCGTCTTCGGAACGAACGACACCCCACGGAGGAGACCGATGGATCGTGCCGGCTTCCGCGCCTGGCTCCAGCGTTACGTCGACGCGTGGCGGCTGAACGATCCGGTCGCGGTCGGCGACCTGTTCAGCTCCGACGTCCGCTACGCGTTCGACCCGTTCAGCGAGGCGGTCGCCGGTCGCAACGCGGTCATCGAGGCCTGGCTCGACGAGCCGGACGATCCGGGCTCATGGGAGGCCGATTACGACGTCCTCGCCGTCGATGGCGATGTGTTCGTCGCCCACGGCAGGACGCGCTACTTCACCGACGACCATTCGTCGGTCGATCGTGAGTTCGCGAATGTCTTCGTGTGCCGGTTCGACGAGGACGGCCGCTGTCGCGAGTTCACCGAGTACTACATGCGGCGCCGGTCGGAGCCGTCCGTGGAGGACGCCGTCGTCGACTGAGAGGCCGGGACGACGACGCGCAACGACCCGGCACGCATGCCGTAGCTGACCGGCGTCGTCCCGAGGTCCACGCCGTCGGCCCTCGCGGGCAACGGGTGGACGCTCGTGATCCTGACGCGAGCCGATCGATAGGTCGACACATGGGGCGCGTACTGCCGGCGACCGAACGCGATCGACGCGAGGTGCCGGAGCAACTCCAGCTTCGAGAAATGGCGGAAGACCCGAACGTCGAAGCGCCCGTCATCGAGTCGGGCCGTTGGCGCGACGGTCATGCCGAGGCCCAGGTACGGCCCGTTCGAGACGGCCACCATGAGCGCTCTGGAGCTGATCCGGCCCTCGTCGAGCTCGATCGTCATCCGGGCCGGTCGATAGCGGAATGCGACCCCGACCGTGCGCAGGATCGACACCGGATCACCCTCATCCGCACGGGTCACCTCGGCGAAGATCGCGGCGTTCAGGCCGACCGAACCGGCCTCGAAGAACGGGACGACCCGGCCGTCGGCGGCAGTCGCCTCGCCGGTATCGATGGCCCGGATCTCGCCGGTGACGAGCACCTCCGCCGCGGCGTCCATGTCGCGCTCGATCCCGAGTGCCCGGGCCACGTTCATCACCCGCCCGAGCGGCAGGATCCCGAGGGCCGTCTGTGTCCCGAGGAGGTCCTCGGCGACGAGATGGACGGTGCCGTCGCCGCCGGCCGCGACGACGACGTCGAACCCGTCCGAAACGGCACGCCGGACGACGTCGTGCGCCTCGTCCTCGCCGTGCGGCACGGCGATCTGGGCCTGGATGCCGTGGGTCTCGAGCGTGTCGCGCAGGTCGTCGACGTTCCCGCCGCGCAGCGTGGTCGGCAACCCTGCGGCGGGGTTCCAGACCACGAGGATCCGGCGGTCCGTGCGCGGGGTCACCGGCGCGGCGATGGCCGCAACGGCTGTCATGCCTGCTCCCCCGTGCCCCGCGCCTTCCACGTCCGGTACAGCCGGGTGACGCCAAGGAGATAGCTGATCCCGAGCAGGTACGACGCCGTCACGTCCGTGAACCAGTGGTGGCCCTGGTACACGCGGCTGGGCCCGACGAAGGCGACCAGCGCGACGAGTGGCGCGACGACCAGCCGGCGGAACCACGCTGGGCGGAGGAGCGTGTGCGCGAGATACGCCAGGAAGCCGTACACCCCGACGTAGGTGATGGTGTGGCCGCTCGGGAAGCTGGACCCTCCGAGGGGGGCTGCGATCACCCGGATGTCGACACCGGCGACCGGACGCGGACGCCGCATCAACGCCTTCACGACGGACGCGAGGAGCGCCGTCCCCCACGCCCCGACCATCCCGAGCGCCTCCAGCGGGAGCCTGGCGAGAAGGAGCACGGCCACTGCGACGGGCGGGATGAGGCGGCTCTGCGGCGGGAAGCCCGGCCACGAGACTCCGGCCATCACCCGCCCGAGCCACGGATGCGACCAGCGCTGGATCTTCATCGTGACCGCGAGGTCGATCGCGTCGCTGCGACGAGCTCGAACGAGCCCGAAG
>DATHTG010000259.1:0-12616 GCA_035463515.1 Candidatus Limnocylindrales bacterium | reverse complement strand
TCGATGTCGCGAGCCTGCTCGGCGTGGGTTCGGCCTTCGTCCTCGTGCTGCCCGGTCCCACCGCGCACGTCGACGCGGACGTGATCGCCGCCGCCACGTCCGTCGCGCTGCGGCACGAGACCGATCGCCTCGAGGCGCTCGCGGCGGTCCGCGCGAGTGGTTCACGGGCGCCGGCGTCGGGCCGGGGGTCGCAGGTCCACGGCCGTCGCAGGGCGGCCGCCTCCGGCACGAGAGACTAGCCCGACGCCAGGACTTATCCACCAATCCCGCGCTCGGTCGGGATCTCGTGGATAACCCTGTTGACGCTCGCCGGTCGCGAACCGTACGGTCCCATCCCGCACTGGGGCGACGCGAGGGTAACGCGGTCCACGAGGGGCACGGGGAGACCCGGCCACGAACCGGATGGATCGCGGAAGACCGGACGATCATCGCCGTTGGTGCGAGACGAGTCGACGCCGGGAGCGGTGCCGCGCCGCGTGGTACGCAATGCCAAGGAGGCGTACCGTTGGATCGCAGGCGCGAGCCGCTCCCGACGCGCGTCCAGGACACCCCACCGCTTCCCGCCGCATACGACGACGCGCTCGACGCGGGGCTCCGTGACCTCGGTCTCGCGCTCGATCCGGCGGCGCGGACCGCCATCGACGGACACGTCCGGCTCCTCCTGACCTGGACCGGCGCGATCAACCTCACCGCGATCCGCGAGCCGGCTGCGGTCGCGCGCGGGCATGTCATCGACAGCCTCAGCGCGCTCCCGGTGATCTCCGGGCGCTCGCCGCGCCGGCTGCTCGACCTGGGCTCGGGCGGCGGCTTCCCGGGTGTGCCGCTCGCCGCGGTGCTGCCCGGGACCGAGATCACGCTGCTCGAACCGGTCGGCAAGAAGGCGCGCTTTCTCGCGACGGTCGCCGCTGCCACAGGGCTGGCCGGTCGAGTGACCGTCGACGCACGCCGGGCCGAGGAGGTCGCCGCTGAACGACGATGGCGCGGCGCCTGGGATCTCGTGGCGGCCCGGGCAGTGTCATCGACGGCGAACCTCGTCGAGCTCGCCTTCCCGCTCCTCGCACCGGGTGGCGCCCTCGTGGCCTGGAAGCGCGGTGACCTGATGGGCGAGATGGAGGCTGCTGTCCGCGCGATCGATGCGATGGGCGGCGGGACGGTCGATGTCGTCGCTGTCGACGTCCGCGGCCTGGACGGCCACCGCCTCGTCATCGCGACGAGGGCGGACGACACGCCCGTCCCGGATGCCTACCCGCGAGATCCGAGCCAGCGCCGGCGCCGACCGTGGTGAGCGTCCCCCGACGGTCGGGCGACGACTGCTACCCTCACGCGGATGCGCGTCGCGGTCCTATCGGACATCCATAGCAACATCGTGGCGCTCGATGCGGTCCTCTCCCACGCCGGCGACGTCGATGCCATCTGGCACCTCGGCGATGTGGTCGGCTACGGCCCCGAGCCCGACGCCGTCGTCGCGCGACTGCGCGAACGAGACGCGACCGGTGTCCGCGGCAACCACGACGCGGCCGCGGTCGGCGGTCGCGAGATCGATTGGTTCAACCCCGAGGCTCGGGCGGCGGCCGAGTGGACCCGCGACGCCATGGCACCAGCGACGCGGGACTGGCTCTCGGCCCTTCCCGAGCGCCGCGTCGTCGACGATGTGCTGCTCGTCCACGGGAGTCCGCGCGACCCGTTGCGCGAGTACGTCACCGACAGGCAGGCGGCGGCCGAGAACATCGATGCCCAGGAAACCCAGCACGCGCTCCACGGCCACACCCATGTCCCGGCCGCCTGGCTGGCGACGCCGGACGGGGTCGCCTTGATCCGGGCGGGCGAGACCGACGGCGTCGAGCTCGGTAGCCGCCGGACGCTCGTCAACCCGGGCAGCGTGGGCCAGCCCCGGGACGGCGATCCTCGCGCCGCCTACCTGGTGCTCGACCAGGCGACCGGACGCGTGACCTGGCACCGCGTCGAGTACGACATCGAGCGGGTCCAGACGGCGATGCGCTCAGCGGGCCTCCCGGAGCGTCTGGCCACCAGGCTGGCGTTCGGCCTATGACACCGATGCGCCCCAGGCTCGGCCGATGATCGGCGGCCGCCGCTCGCTGCAGGGGCGCAAGCCCGGCGATCGCCGCGTCCGGGTCGAGCGTCCGCACGCGCCGTATTTCCGCTACACGGGCAAGGGCCAGCTCACGGCCAAGGAGGCGGCCAGCGTCCCGACCACGCCCGGCGCGCTGCTCGTCGCGCGGATCCGGGCGATCTTCCTCGGTCGTCCGCTCCACCAGGACGAGGAGATCGGCGAACGCCTCTCGAAGACGAAGGCACTCGCCATCTTCAGCTCCGACGCGATCAGCTCGTCGGCGTACGCCACGGAGGAGGTCATCCTCGCGTTCATCCTCGGCGGCGCTGCCCTCGCGGCCCTGCAGTGGTCTCTCCCCGTCGCCATCGCGATCGCCGCGCTGCTGGCTGTGGTCGCCTTCAGCTACCGTCAGGTGTGCATCGCGTACCCGACCGGCGGTGGCTCGTACTCGGTCTCGAAGGCGAACTTCGGCCGGCTCGCATCGCTCGTCGCGGCATCGGCCCTGCTCATCGACTACAACCTGACGGCGGCCGTGTCGACGTCGTCGGCGGTCGAGCAGATCGTGTCGGCATTCCCGGCGCTCGGCGACGTGCGCGTCCTCATCGGCATCGCGGCGCTCGCCCTCATCACGCTCGCGAACCTGCGAGGCGTGCGCGAGGCCGGCAACATCTTCGCCGTCCCGACGTACCTGTTCATGTTCAGCGCGTTCGCGATGATCGCGATGGGCGCGTACCGGATCATCGTGCTCGGCGAACACCACGCGCCACCGCCGGAGGTCGTCGCGGCCACGGCGGAGACCGCCGGGGCGGTATCGATCTTCCTGTTGCTGCGCGCCTTCGCATCAGGCGCCGTCGCGCTGACCGGAACGGAAGCGATCGCCACCGGCGTGCCGGCGTTCAAGCCACCGGAGTCCCGGAACGCGGCGACGACCCTGCTCGTGATGGGCGGGGTCCTCGCGATCCTGTTCATCGGCATCACGTTCCTGGCGACCAACTTCGCGATCTACCCGACGGTCCCCGAGTTGTTCGGCGACGTCGAACACAAGACGGTGATCGCGCAGGTCGCCGAGACCGTGTTCGGCTCGGGGTCGGTCCCGTTCTACCTCTTCCAGGCGTTCACGGCCCTGCTGCTGTTCCTCGCCGCGAACACCAGCTTCGCCGCCTTCCCGCGTCTCGCAGCGGTCCTCGGGGAGGACGGCTTCTTCCCGCGCCAGTTCGCCCTCCGCGGCGATCGCCTCGCGTTCTCGATGGGGATCGTGCTGCTGGGCCTGATCGCCGCGTCGCTGGTCGTCATCGCCGGCGGCCGGACGCACGCCCTCATCCCGCTCTACGCGGTCGGCGTGTTCATCGACTTCACGATCAGCCAGGCCGGCATGATCCGCCACTGGCTCCGGACCCGGGATCGCGGTTGGCGCTACCGGCTCGCCATCAACGCCGTCGGCTGTACCGCCACAGCCATCGTCGCGGTCGTCGTGACGACCGTGAAGTTCGCCGATGGCGCCTGGTTCGTCGTCGCACTGATCCCGATCCTCGTGAGCATGATGCTCTTCATCCGGCGCGAGTACGACGGCCAGGAGCGTGAGTTGCACGTGCGCGAGGACCTGATCGTCGAAGGCCCGCATCGCGAGCAGCGCGTCGTGGTCCCCGTCAACGGCATCAACCGCGCGGTCATCCAGGCGGTCAACTTCGGGCGGACGATGAGCCGCGACGTCCGGGCGGTGTACGTCACCGAGGATCCCGAGGACGCGGAGGCGATCCGCTTACGCTGGGAACGCCAGATCCCGGGCGTGCCGCTGTTCATCGTCGAGTCGCCGTACCGGGCGGTCATCGGGCCGATCCTCGCGTACCTCGACGTGCTCGACAAGGCGTGGCCGCCCGACAAGGACGCGCCGATCACGATCGTCGTCCTCCCCGAGTACGTCGCCCGCCACTGGTGGGAGCGGCTCCTCTACAACCAGACCTCGAAACGGCTCAAGCAGGCCATCCTCGGCCGCGAGCACACGGTCATCGCCGACGTCCCGTACCGGCGGGAGTGACCTCGGGGCCCAGCCGTCATCGGTGCTCCGGTGCGCCAGCCGTCCGGCGTCGCGGTGGTATCGTGGCCGTCCATGCCGGACAACGAGGCCGCACAGTTCCAGCGGGCGGTCCTTGCCCTCAACGGCGCACCGAGCGACGCGCGGATGGTCCGGCTGGTGGCCAGTCTGGCCGCCAAGACCAAGGCCGAGCTGATCGCCGTCCACGTCGTCGAGATCGACTGGACGCTCCCGCTCGACGCCGACATCGCCGGACGATCGGAGGACGTACAGCAGGTGCTTGACTCTGCGGAGGAGATCGCCGAGGCATCCAAGGTGCAGCTCGAACCCGTCCTGCTGCAGGCTCGCGACGTCGCCGCCGCCATCGTCGACGAGGCGACCGAGCGCGGCGCCGACCTGCTGGTCGTCGGCCTGCCCTACCGCAAGCGTTTCGGCGGGGAGTTCGCCATCGGTCGGACGATCCCGTACATCCTCCAGAACGCACCCTGCTCGGTGTGGGTCGTGCGCGAGCCGATGAGCGAGGAAGCTGGATGAAGATCGTCATCGTCGGCTGCGGCCGCGTCGGTGCGTCAGCGGCGGAGCTTTGGGACAAGGCGGGTCACGACGTGACCGTGCTCGACGTCTCGAACCGCGCCTTCGAGCGGCTCCCCACGTCGTTCGGCGGCAACGCGCTGCGGGGCGACGGCACCGACGAGGACGTCCTACGCCGCGCTGGCATCGAAGGCGCCGACATCTTCCTTGCCCTGACCGAGGGCGACAACCGCAACGTCATGGCCGCCCAGCTGGCTGTCGAGGCGTTCGAGGTGCCGCGCGTCATCGCCAAGATCAATGACCCGGTGCGGGCGGCCGCGTATGCCGAGCTCGGCATCGCGACGCTGTGCCGGACCGGGCTGATGGTGGACGCCGTCAACGACCATCTCGGGTTTCCCGCGTCGGGGCTGGCCGGGATGCTCGCCGCGACGGGACACCACCCGGGTGGCGACCATCATCCGCTGCCCGGACCCCAAGACCCAGATTCGCCAGAAGCGCTCGGTCCCGGACCGGCCGCCTCGGGTGCGCCGATGGAGGCTTAGACCGTGTTCGTCCTGGTGGTCGGTGGTGGCAAGGTCGGGTATTACCTGGCCAAGGAGCTGCTCGACTCGGGCCACGAGGTGGCCCTCATGGAGAAGGATCCCGATCGCGCACGGCAGATCGCCGACGAGATCGGGTCGATCGTCATCCCGCACGACGGCTGCGAGGGCAAGTACCTCGGGGAGGCCGGTTCGAACCGCGCCGATGTCGTGGCGGCGGTCACCGGCGACGACGAGGACAACCTCGTCATCTGCCAGATGGCCAAGCACCACTTCGACGTGCCGCGGACCATCGCGCGCGTGAACAACCCCAAGAACGAGACGTTGTTCCGCCACCTCGGCGTCGACGAGCTGATCAGCCCCACGCGGATGATCCTGGGCTCGATCGAGCAGGACATCCCGGTCCACGAGCTGCTCCATCTCGCGGCGCTGGGCGAAGGGGAGCTCGAGCTCATCGAGGCGCACCTCCAGCCGGGCTCGCCGGCCATCGGACGGGCACCGCGGGACCTGGACATCCCTGAGAATTGCTCCCTCTTCGCCGTCATCCGCGACGGGATCGCCTCGCCACTCCGGCCGGACACGGTCCTGCGCGAGGGCGACAAGGTCATCGCGATCGGCAAGCAGGAGTGCGAGGTCCTCCTGCACGGTCAGTTGATCGGCGATCCGGAGGCAGCCGCCGCGGGTTGAGCGGCACTGCGCGCCGAGTGGCGCCGCCCAACGTGTCGCGGTGCCAACACTTCATGCAATCAGGCGCCCGCAACTCTTGACAACGTCATTGTCAAGGTTTTAGCATCCGGTCATGTCCAAAACCCGGCCGTCGACACCGGCCGGTCGACCGCATCACAGGAGGTGCATGACATGACCCTCGTGCGCCGCACGTCGCCGCTCGGCGAGCTCGTCTCGCTCCGCCAGGCGATGGATCGGCTCTTCGAAGACAGCTTCGTGCGTCCGCGTGGCTTCGGCTTCACCGCGGACTTCGGTGCGAGCCTGCCGCTCGACGTCAGGAACACCGCCGACGCGCTGCTCGTCGAGGCAGCTCTACCGGGCGTCCGCCCCACGGACGTCGAGATCACCGTCGAAGACGGCACGCTGACGATCCGCGCCGAGTCCAGGGACGAGCGCGAGGAGACTGAGGGCGAGACGATCATCAGTGAGATCCGGCGTGGCTCGATGAGCCGCACCGTGACACTGCCGGGCGGGCTCGAGGCCGACAAGGCGACCGCCACGTTCGAGAACGGCGTCCTTCATCTCACATTCCCGCGGGCCGAGGCGGTCAAGCCCCGCCAGATCCGCATCAACCCGACCATCGATGGCGAGTCCAAGACCATCTCGTCCGGCGACAGCGCCGACGAGCCCAGCCAAGCCCCGGCCTGACGACGTGGCGTCCCCCCGGCCAGAGCGCGACCCCGAGCGACCGGTCTACGTGATCAGTGTCGCGGCGAGCATCGTGAGCGTTCATCCGCGAACACTGCGGATCTACGAGGACGAGGGTCTGCTCTGCCCGGCGCGGACGCCCACCAACATCCGTCTCTATAGCGAGAACGATATCCGCCGGATCCTCTGGATCCGGCACCTCACCCGCGAGCGTGGTGTGAACCTCGCGGGGATCCGCATCCTGTTCGAGCTCGAGGAGCGCCTCGGCGCTCGCATCCTCGAGGCGTTGTACGCCGAGGGGACGGGCGACGCCTCCCCGACTCGGACGCCGAATCAACCAGCACTCGATCGATCGACGGCCGACCGTTGACCGACCGACCGTCGATCCACCGCTCGGCGCGGCGCCGCCGCGCCGACACCGACCTCGAACGTCAGGAGACCCCACCGATGGCCAAGCGACCGTCTGACCCGGAAAAGGACGAGCAGCAGGCGACCGTGAACCCGGTCCGCGAGCTGCCGCTCGTCGCGCTCCGGGAGACGGTCATCTTCCCCGAGATGATCGTCCCGCTCCAAGTGGGCCGCGAGAAGAGCGTGAACGCGCTCAACGCCGCGGTCGCAGAAGGCGGACCCATCGCCCTCGTCACCCAGCGCCAGGCCGAGCAGGAGGACATCACCGATCCCTCCGAGCTCTACGAGATCGGCACCCTGGCCAAGATCGCCCAGGTCGTCCAGCTCCAGGACGGCACCGTTCGAGCGATCGTGCAGGGCCAATCCCGCCTCCGCCTGGACGGCTTCACGCAGACCGATCCGTATCTTCGGGCGTCCATCGAGGAGCTCCCCGACGAGTCCCCCGACGGCCTTGAGGTCCAGGCGCTCATGCGCACGGTCCAGGCACAGATCGAGCAGTACGTCGCCAACGGGGCCCCGGTCCCGCCCGAGGCGGCCGTCGCTGCCCGCAACATCACGGAGCCCGGCCTGCTGGCCGACATGGTGGCGTACAGCCCCGATATGTCGACCGAGCAGCGCCAGGAGCTGCTCGAGACGATCGATGTCACCGAGCGGCTGAAGCTCGTCTCGAACTTCCTGGCGGAGCAGATCGAGATCCTCGAGCTGAAGGGCCGGATCCAGTCCGAGGTCAAGTCGGAGATGGACAAGACCCAGCGCGAGTACATCCTCCGCGAGCAGCTCAAGGCGATCCAGCGTGAGCTCGGCGAGGACGACCCGCAGCAGGCCGAGATCAACGAGCTGCGCGACAAGGTCGAAGCCGCCGGCATGCCGGAGGAGATCAAGGCTCGGGCGATCAAGGAGATCGACCGGATGAGCCGGATCCCCTCGGCGTCGCCCGAGGTCGGGGTCATCCGCACGTACGTCGACTGGCTGATCGGCCTGCCATGGAACGTGTCGACCGACGACCAGCTCGATATCAAGGAGGCGGCCCGGATCCTCGACGAGGACCACTACGGCCTAGAGAAGATCAAGGAGCGCATCCTCGAGTACCTCGCGGTGCGCACGCTCGCGGACGAGATCCGCAGCCCGATCCTCGCGTTCGTCGGGCCTCCCGGCGTCGGCAAGACGTCGCTCGGCAAGTCGATCGCCAAGGCGATGGGCCGCAAGTTCGTCCGGATGAGCCTCGGCGGCATCCACGACGAGGCCGAGATCCGTGGCCACCGGCGCACCTACATCGGCGCGCTGCCGGGCCGGATCATCCAGAGCATCAAGACGGCCGGGTCGAACAACCCTGTGTTCATGCTCGACGAGGTCGACAAGATCGGCATGGACTTCCGGGGCGACCCGTCGTCCGCGTTGCTCGAGGTGCTCGACCCGGAGCAGAACAACACCTTCCAGGACAACTACCTGGAGGTGCCGTTCGACCTGAGCAAGACCCTGTTCATCGCCACGGCGAACCTGCTCGATCCGATCCCGGCGCCGCTGCGCGACCGGATGGAGATCGTCCAGCTGCCGGGCTACACGGAGCAGGAGAAGATCGAGATCGGCAAGCGGTTCCTCATCCCCAAGCAGATGAAGAACCACGGCCTGAGTGAGAAGACCATCCAGATCACCGACGGGGCGATGACCGAGCTCGTGCGCTCATACACGCACGAGGCCGGCGTCCGGAACCTCGAGCGCGAGATCGCCAACGTCATGCGCAAGGTCGCCCGGCAGGTCGCCGAGGGCCGCAAGCGCAAGACCGTCGTCGACGAGAAGAAGCTGGCCGAGTTCCTCGGTCCGCAGCGGTTCGAGTACGGCGAGCTCGAGGCCGAGGACCAGATCGGGTCCGCGACCGGGCTTGTCGTGACCGAGGTCGGCGGCGATGTCGTTGCGATCGAAGTCACCCGCATGGAGGGCAAGGAGGACTTCATCCTCACGGGCCAGCTGGGCGAGGTGATGCGCGAGAGCGCGCGCGCCGGTCTGTCGTGGACACGGGCGCACGCCCGCGAGCTCGGCATCGGCCGTGACGTCTTCGAGAAGAACACCCTCCACATCCACGTCCCCGCCGGAGCCATCCCCAAGGACGGGCCGTCGGCCGGGATCACGATGGCGACCGCGATGGTGAGCGCGCTCACCGGCATCCCCGTCCGCAAGGACGTGGCGATGACCGGCGAGATCACGCTCCGCGGCCGGGTGCTCCCCATCGGTGGGCTGAAGAGCAAGATCCTCGCCGCCCACCTGTCGGGGGCGAAGCTCGTGATCATCCCAAAGAAGAACGAGAAGGACCTGCGGGACATCCCCGACGAGATCCGCAAGTCGATGAAGCTGATCCTCGTTGACTCGATGGACCAGGTGCTCGAGGCGGCCCTTCGGCGCAAGCCGAAGGCCCTCGAGACAGAGCCGCCGAAGATCGTCAAGGGTGGCGATCCGATCGAGCCGGAGCCTGAGACGCCGGTCCGTCGGACCAATTTCCCGCCCTCGGACCAGCCTCCGGTGGTGGTCGAAAGCCACTGACCATGGGATCGCTGCCAGGACGCCGATGCGAGCGTTGTCGCCTGCGGGGCTCGCTCACGCACCTTGGGGTGCGCTCGCTCCGCTCCTCGCGCGACGCCTTCGCACCGGACGCCCTAGCAACGACTACGCAGTCGGGCTGAGCCGATGGAGTTCCAGGATTACTACGCCGTCCTTGGCGTGCCGAGGACGGCGACGCAGGCCGAGATCAAGAAGGCCTTCCGGAAGGCGGCGCGCCAGCATCACCCCGACCAGAACAAGGGGGATGCCGACGCCGAGCGCAAGTTCAAGGCCGTCAACGAGGCGAACGCCGTCCTGTCCGATCCCGAGAAGCGGTCGCTCTACGACCGTCTCGGCAAGGACTGGGAGGCGTACGCGCGAGCCGGTGCCACGGCCGGTGCCGCATCCGGCGGGCGCGCGGGCGCCGCTGGGGATCCATTCGCCGGCTTCGGGTCGGGGACGCCGGGCGGCAACGTCCGCTACGAGTTCCACACGACCGGCGACGCCGGCGAGTTCAGCGACTTCTTCCAGGCATTCTTCGGTGGCCCCTCGCAGCCCTACCAGACCGCGGGGGGGTCGGCTGGCCGACGGCCGACGGGCGGCGCCACGTTCGAGGACATCCTCGCGTCGATGGGGCTCGACGCGAATGGCCGCTCCCCGGGTACCGGTCGCGGGACCGCCGCGGCCACGGCTCCGCGCCCTTCCGCTGAGGCGATCGCCGAGATCACGTTGGACGAGGCCTACCACGGCACGACCCGCCTGGTCGAGGTCGATGGCAAGCGCCTCGAGGTCACGATCCCCAAGGGCGCCGACGACGGGACACGTATCCGGCTGACGGGCAAGGCCCCGGGGGGCGGCGACCTGTATGTCATCGTCCGCCAGCAGAAGGATGCGAAGTTCACGCGCCGTGGCGCGGACCTCGAGCGGGAGGTCCCGGTGACCCTGCGTGAGGCACTGCTCGGCGGGGAGGTCCGGGTCCGCACGCCGAAGGGTCGCGTACAACTCACGATCCCGGCCGGCACGCAGACCGGGCGGACCTTCCGGCTCACCGGCCAGGGCATGCCCCGCTTCAAGGCCGACGGCTACGGCGACCTGTACGTCAAGGCCAAGGTCGTCATCCCGACGCATCTATCACCCGAGGCACGGACCGCGGCAGAGCGGTTCCTCGCCCTCGTCGACCAGCCAGATCCACGCACACGAGAGACCTGAACCCCATGCAACTCGACCGTTTCACGCAGAAGGCCCAGGAGGCCATCGTCGCTGCCCAGGAGACCGCCCAGCGACTCCAGAGTCCGATCCTCGACGCCGAGCACGTGCTGAGCGCGCTCGTCGAGCCGGACGACGGCATCCCCGCCGAGACGCTCCGCCGGCTCGGTGTGGATCTGCCGGCCTTCCGTGGCGAGCTGGCCGCGGGCCTCAACAAGCGCGCCAAGATCCAGGGTGGCTCGCTGTCGCTCGACCCGAGGGCAAAAGCGTCGATCGAGCGGGCCGAAGCGGAGGCCCGTCGCCTCGGTGACGAGTACGTGTCGACCGAGCACCTGCTCCTGGGTGTCTCCGAGGCTGGCGGCGAGGCACAGGCTCTACTCGAGCGGCACGCCGCGGGCAAGGAGGCGATCCTCCAGGCGCTCCAGAGCGTGCGCGGCGGTCAGCGCGTGACGTCCCAGAATCCCGAGAGCACCTATGCCGCCCTCGAGAAGTACGGCCGGGACCTGACGACCGAGGCGCGGGCGGGCAAGCTCGATCCGGTCATCGGCCGCGACGAAGAGATCCGGCGCGTCGTCCAGGTCCTCAGCCGCCGCACCAAGAACACCCCAGTCCTCATCGGCGAGCCAGGCGTCGGCAAGACCGCGATCGCCGAGGGGCTCGCCCAGCGGATCGTCCGCGGAGACGTCCCCGAAGGCCTGAAGGGCAAGCGCGTCGTCGCGCTCGACCTCGGCGCGCTCATCGCCGGAGCCAAGTTCCGTGGCGAGTTCGAGGAGCGGCTCAAGGCCGTCCTCAAGGAGATCAAGGACAGCGACGGCCAGGTCATCCTGTTCATCGACGAGCTCCACACGGTCGTCGGGGCGGGCGCGGCGGAGGGCGCGATGGACGCCTCGAACCTGCTGAAGCCGATGCTCGCCCGCGGCGAGCTGCACACCATCGGCGCGACCACGCTCGACGAGTACCGCAAGTACATCGAGAAGGACGCTGCGCTCGAGCGCCGCTTCCAGCCGGTCCTCGTCGACCAGCCGACCGTCGAGGAGACGATCTCGATCCTGCGCGGTCTCCGCGAGCGGTACGAGGTCCATCACGGCGTCCGCATCACGGACTCGGCGCTCGTGGCCGCGGCGACGCTGTCCGACCGCTACATCAGTGACCGCTTCCTGCCCGATAAGGCGATCGACCTCGTCGACGAGGCGGCGTCACGGCTCCGGATGGAGATCGACTCCATGCCGATCGAGATCGACGAGCTCGAGCGGCGACGCATCCAGCTCGAGATCGAGCGCGAGGCGCTGCGCAAGGAGACCGACGACGCTTCGAAGTCGCGGCTCGAGGCGCTCGAGAAGGAGCTCGCCGACCTCGAGGAGGAATCGGGCGGTCTGAAGCAGCGCTGGGAGGCCGAGAAGGCCGCGATCGGCGCGATCCGCGAGACCCGCTCCGAGCTCGAGGCCCTCGCAACGCGCATCGAGCAGGCCGAACGCGAGGCCGACTTCGCGACCGCTGCCGAGCTCAAGTACGGGACCCAGAAGGAGCTGCTGGACCGCCTGGCCGAGCAGGAGGCGGCACTGGCCGCGCTGCAGGGTCCGGGCACGCTGCTCAAGGAGGAGGTCGGCGCCGACGACATCGCGGAGATCGTCGGGGCGTGGACCGGGATCCCCGTCAGCCGCCTGATGGAGGGCGAGACCGCCAAGCTCATCCGGATGGAGGAACGCCTCCATGAGCGGGTCGTCGGCCAGGACGAGGCGATCCAGGCCGTGTCCGACGCGGTCCGCCGGGCACGTGCCGGGCTCAAGGATCCGCGCCGGCCCATCGGCTCGTTCCTGTTCCTGGGCCCGACCGGCGTCGGCAAGACCGAGCTGGCCCGCGCGCTGGCCGAGTTCATGTTCGACTCCCAGGACGCGATGATCCGGATCGACATGTCGGAGTACA
>DATHTG010000258.1:0-11921 GCA_035463515.1 Candidatus Limnocylindrales bacterium | reverse complement strand
CAGCGTCTCCGGCGCCACGTCGGGGTTGAGCCGGTACAGGACGTCGAGACGCGGGCTGCCGATCCGCGTGACCTCCTCGGCGAGCGCCTCCGCTTCTTCTGGAGACTCCAATGCGATCCAGCGGAGTGGGCGGCCCTCGGCTGCCGCGCGCGCCGCGGCGCGCAGGTCCGCGGTGGTCTTTCCGATCCCTTCCAAGGTGATGCGCTCGTTGGGAAGGCCGGCCCGCGCGGCGAGTGCCCACGCGCCGCGTGACACGACGTTGGCCCCGAAGCCGTGACGGGCGACCGCGGCGATCACCGCCGGGACGTCGTTAGCATTGACCGAATACTGCCGGACGACCGGATCGGCGAACGCGGCGGTGACGTCGCGGCACGCCGTGTCGAGCGTCTCGAGGTCGGTGACGAAGACCGGCGTCCCGTAGCGTGCGGCGGCGCTCCGGAGCCGGCGTGCGAGCTCAGTCAGGGACGACAGCCCGGATCACGGTCGAGATCAGGCTCAGGACGACGGCGCCGACCACCGCCGCGACGATCGTGTCGGCCGTCAGCAGATCGGGCGGGAAATCGCCGACCGTGAGCTGGAAGCCGAGCTGGCCGGTGATGAACGCCGTCAGGAGCAGCAGGCCGCCGTTGATGAGGAACCCGACAAGGCCCATCGTCATGAACGAGACCGGTAACGCAGCGGTCTTCACGATCGGTCCGACGAACCCATTCACGACGCCGAAGACCACGGCGATGACGATCAGCCCGAGGTAGCCACCGTCGTACCCGAACATCGACGGGAATAGCTGGACCAGGATGAAGAATGCGATCGCCGTGACGACCGTGCTGATGATGAATCCCCGCATGCCGGTTCTCCCTCATGTGGCGTGGTCCCGGCCGAGGATAGCGGCTCAGCGCAGCAGGAATCCCGTTCCGAGCGGGTCTCGAGGGTCGAGAGAGAACATCGATTCGCCTGTTCGGTAGGCCGACCCTTCGACCTCCGTGATCACCGTCGCGTGCCTGCCGACGATCGGCCCCTCGTCGACGACCGATGCCTGGAACGTCGAGTCGACGATCGATCGATGCGTGAAGCGTTGGCCGATCGCCAGCTCAGCGCGGTCGTGCAACAGGGCAAGCCGAGCCGATGTCCCCGATCCGCACGGCGATCGATCGATCTCGCCGTCGGCGAAGACCGTCACATTGCGCTGCTCCGTCGGACCGAGTCGCTCCCAGAAGATGACACCGTAGATGCCGGCAAGGTCGGGCGCCGCCGGATGGACGACGTCGAGTGACCGTTCAAGAGCGGGACGGAGCTCGCGTTGCAGGGCGGTGAGCCGGGGCAGGTCGGCGGCTGTGATGCCGAGCCCCAACGAGGCCGCCTCGACGGTCCCGTAGAAGGCGCCGCCGAATGCGACGTCGAGCGTGACGAGTCCACCCGACGTCCTGACCGTCACGTCCCGTGCCAGCACGAACGACGGGACGTTCCGGAAGCGGACCGACTCCACCCGGCCGTCGTCACCGAGGTGAGCCTCGCACGAGAGCCGGCCGCTGGGCACGTCGACCGTGACCGCCACGGAACGGGCGCCCGGCGCGACAGTGATCCGCCCGGAGTCGATTGCCCACGTCACGAGCGCGATCGTCCCGTGACCACACGCCGTCGAGTAGCCCTCGTTGTGGAAGAAGACGACACCGACGTCGGCCCAGTCGTCGTCCGGCGGCGTGACGAAGCAGCCGTACATGTCGGCGTGCCCGCGAGGCTCGTTCACGAGCAACCGGCGAATGTCGTCGATGTTCTGGAGTGCCCAGCGCCGTCGCTCCAGCACGGTTCGACCACCGAGCTCGGGGACCCCGCCGGTGACGATCCGGAAGGGTTCGCCGGCCGTGTGGTAGTCGACCGTCCGGATCGGGGTCGGCGGTGTCATCGAGCGAGGAGCGCTTCGAGTCGACGCTTCACGGCCGGCCACTCCGGGGCGATGACACCGTAGAAAGCGGAGTCCCGGTTCGACCCGTCGGGCATGATCGTGTGGTGGCGCAGGACGCCCTCGAACGTCGCCCCGATCCCAAGCAGCGCGGTCCGCGACGCCACGTTTCGTGCATGCGTCTTGAACTCGACCCGCTCCGCCCCGAGCGACTCGAACGCGTGGGTCAGTTGCAGCAACTTGGCCTCGCGATTGACCCCGGTCCGCTGGAACGCCGTACCGAGCCATGTCCAGCCGATCTCGAGCCGGCGATGCTCCGGCGCGATCGTCATGTACCGGCTGCTCCCGATCGCGCGTCCCGAGGCGAGATCGATCGTCGCAAATGGGACCTCGAGGGCGGCGTCGGCGTTCGCCATCGTCTGGTCGAACCACGCGCGCAGCGCGGCCTCGTCCATCGGCGCGTTCGTGATCCAGCGGAACACGGCGGCGTCCGTGGCCACGAGCGCAAGGTCGTCGAGGTGCCGCTCGTCGAGCGGCTCCATCCGGATGCGCCGGCCGGTCAGGGTGACCGGCGTGACCCACGTTTGGCCCATGCCGGGATGGTAGCCGGGGGGCCGGAGCGGCAGGCGGTGCCGGCCTAGACTTTCCGGCATGTCTGCCTTCACCGACACGTTCTCCGCGTTCCTCGACGCGTTCGTCGAGATGGAGCCACTGGCGGCGACCGCCATCGGCGACCACCGTCACGACGGCCGATGGCCCGACGTCTCGCCGGCCGGTCGCGAGGCGCGACTGGTCTTCATCGATCGGTGGCACGGGACGTTCAGCGGGCTCGATCCGGCGACATTGACACCCGACGACGCGATCGATCGTGACCTCATGCTCGGCGAGCTCGAGGCGATGCGCTTCGGCGAGACCGAGCTGCGCGAGGAGACATGGGACCCGCTCATGTGGGTGTATCTGCTCGGCGAAGGCATCTTCCCGTTGCTCGCCCGCGAGTTCGCGCCCCTCGCCGACCGCCTGGCCAGTGTCGCGTCCCGGCTTGCCTCGCTGCGTACCGTGACCGATGCCGCCAAGGCGACGCTCGTCGGCGATGGCCAGGGCCGCCCGGTGGGTCGATTCCAGACTGAGACGGCGCTCGAGCAGCTCCCCGGCATCGACGACCTCATCGACGAGGCAGTCGCGACCGCGGCTGCGTCGGAGGATCCCGCGGTGGCTGCGCTCCGACCTCGACTCGAGGCCGCTGCATCGGAGGCCAAGGCGGCCGTCGACGATCTCCGCCAGCACCTCACCGTTGTCGTCCTGCCGGGCAGCGAGGGGGAAGGCCGGCTTGGTCGGGATTTGTTCACGCGCCGGATGCGCCACACGATGCGGTCGGCGTCACTGAGCCCGGAGCGGATCCTCGAGGCCGCCGACACGCAGTTCACGGCGGTCCGCGGCGAGATGGTCCGCCTCGCCGGTGAACTGTGGTCGACCTGGCGACCGGACGAGCCTCGACCGTCGGAGGACGGCCCCTTGGTCCGTGGGGTCCTCGATGCGATCGGCGCGGTCCATCAGGAACCGGGCGACCTGCTCGACTTCTGCCGCGAGGAGAACGAGCGGATCGAGGCGTTCTGCACGGAGCGCGACCTCATCGGGATCGTCGACGAGCCGCTCGACATCCGCTGGACGCCTGTGTTCCTGCGCGCCTTTGGCGGCGCGATGCTGATCTCGCCCGGGCCGCTCGACAAGGGCCTCACCAGCTTCTTCGCCATCACGCCGATCCCCGAGGACTGGACGCCGGAGCAGCGCGAGTCCTACCTGCGTGAGGACAACGACCGGATGCTGCGACTCCTGTCGATCCACGAGGCCGTCCCGGGGCACTACCTGCAGGGCGTCTACGCCAACCGCTCCGCGTCGCTGCCGCGGTCGATCTTCCAGAGCGGGCTCTTCGCCGAGGGCTGGGCGGTCTACGTGACGCAGGTGATGATGGACGTCGGCTACGGCGCGGACGATCCGGCGCTCCTCCTGACCCATTGGAAGTTCTACCTGCGGTCGATCACGAACGCGATGATCGACTCGCGCATCCACTGCGACGACATGACCGAGGAGGAGGCCGTCAGCCTGATGGTCGACGGCGGCTTCCAGGAGGAGGCCGAGGCGCGTGCCAAGTTCCGACGGGCGCGACTCTCGTCCACCCAGCTGTCGACATATTTCGCCGGGTCGATGGAGATGTGGGACATCGAACTGGAAGCGCGGCGACGAGCCGCGGCTGCCGTCGGGGAGGACCCGACGGCGCTCGAGCCTGGCGGTCTGCCCGGAGGGCTCGGCGATACACCGGCGTTCCGGTACCGGGATCACCTCGAGGCCGTCATCAGCCACGGGGCACCACCGACGTCGCTGCTGCGGAGGGCGATGTTCGGATGATCGGGTGGCTTCGCACGGCCATGCACACGCTCCACGGCGGCGGGGCATCTGGCGATGCGCATCGGCTGCATCACCGGGACCCTAGAGGTCGGTCTTCACCGCGCCCTTGATGCAGGTGACCTGCTTCACCGGGAGGTCCGTTGGGCCCTGGGCCGGGGCTGCATCAGCCAGGCGTGCTCTTCCGGCGTGATGCCGGCCCACTGAGTGCCGCCAACAGCGCGTCGACCTTGTAGCCGGCGCTCTCGGCGGCGCTCGTCAGCCGCTCGACCAGCGCGGAGTCGGCGTCCCGGCCGGTCTCGATCGCGTCCAGGCGGGTCGCCCATCCGAGCAGGTTCGCAAAGCGGTCGCGCTCCAACCACTCGGTGCCTTCCCACGTATTCACTCCCATCGCCGCACGAACGGCGTCACGGGTCAGCCACGATTCGACCAGCCGCAGATCGCGGGCGCGGCCCCGACCGCGAACCGAAGATGGGCGAGGCAACGCCAGAAGCACCCTGACGAGGTCAGCCACGCCCCACGATGCCGCTTCCTCGAGGCCCGCCGACCGGAAGCCGCCGGCGATGACCGGCGCCATGCGCAGCTCGTCGTACCAGGCCGAGCTCGTCGCGGCGACGTCCGCGCCCGGTGCCAGCTCCCCGGTCCGGGACAGGACCAGCCAGCCCAAGAGCGCTGCGCGATCCTCGCGCGTCATCGTCTCGACCGCCTCGCCATAGGCCGTCGCGGCCTCCTCGCGGATCCTCGCGGCTGTCGTGACCGCGTCGCCGGTGACACCGGTCGCGGTGGCGATCGCCCCGAGGAGCGCAGCGAGTCGGTCCTCGAGCACGTCGAGGTCCCCGTCGACCGCCGTCCCGTCCAGGGCCGCGGCGACGTGGCCGTCGTCGAAGAGCGCCCGCAGGGGGCCGTGGACGGGTTCGAGCTGCAGCTCCACCAGCGCCTCGTCGAGTGACGCGACGCCGCGCCCTGCCAGTCGGTCGGCCAGTCGCCGCCACTGCCCCGACACGCCGTCGCGGACCTCGCGGAACTCCCAGAACACGTGGCCCTGGTACGCGTCGAGCGCCAGCCACAACCCGCGCTCGTGGATGTCGCGGCACGACCGCAGGTACGTCAGCCCGTTCCGAGCGTCGCGGAACGTCACGAACATCGACGGGTCGTCGGGCAGCCCCAGGCCCTCGGCCAGGGAGCGGCGGACCAGCCGTTTCGTGCCGCTCGCCGACTTCCGCGCGTAGGGGACCGACTCGCGGACCCGGCCGGCGGTCGACCCGAAGCGGTCGTTGAAGACGACCAGCGACCGCGTCGGCCCGTTGCCGTTCGAGTAGGCGAGCACTCGCTCGTCGACCCCGCCGCCATCCGTGTGGAAGTCGAACAGCAGGAAATCGTGGACCTCGGCGAACCAGGCGCGTCGATGGAGCAGCGGGAAGATCTCGCGCTGATGTCGCTCGACGAGCCATCGGTCGGGCTGCTCCGCCAGCGTCGCCCGGCGGTACTCCATGCCGTACTTCTCGGCGAACCCCTCCACCTGGCCGTGACCGAGCATCGGCAGCCCAGGCATCGTCGACATGACCGCCGCGACCCCGAAGTACTTGTCGCCCTTCCCGAACTGCTCGACTGCGGTCTTCTCGTCCGGGTTGCTCATGAAGTTGACGTAGCGCTTCAGGATCTCCGGGTCGAATTCGAGGGTGTCGCGCATCAGCTTGCGATAGCCCGCGCCGTTCTCGTCGCGGAGCATGTGCATGAACGCGCTGTTGTAGACGCGATGCATGCCGAGTGTCCGGACGAAGTAGCCCTCGAGCATCCAGAAGGCTTCGGCAAGGAGCAGCGTGTCGGGGACCTCCGCCGCGACCCGATCGACCACCTCGCGCCAGAACTCGACCGGCATCCGCGCGTCGAATTCAGCCTCGCTCATCGCGTGCTGGGCACGTGACGGGATGCCGTCACCGGCCCCTGGTGCTGGCCACCACAGCCGTCGGACATGCCGCTTGGCGAGCACCATCGCGGCGTCGAAGCGGATCACCGGGAAACGGCGGGCGACGTCGAGGATCGTCCGGATGACCTGCTCGCGAACCTGCGGTTGCAGGAAGTCGAGCTGTGCCGTGTCGTTCCACGGGAAGCTCGTGCCGTCGTTGCCGTGGTAGATGAAGCGTTCCTCGCCTGTTTCCCGGTCGAACCGCTTGAACACGACCGCAGCGTCACTGTCGTCCCAGTAGTGGTCCTCGAGGACGATGCCGGCGGGCTTCTCGGGTGCGAGGTCGGGGCCGGTGAACGTGTACGCCGGATAGGGCGGCTCTGACAGCGACAGGAACCATTCCGGATGGTCGATGACCCACCGCGAATCGATGCCCATATGGTTCGGCACCATGTCGCTCGCGAGGCGGATGCCCCGCGTCCACGCGCGATCCCGGAGCGTGGCGTACGCACCCTCGCCTCCGAGGTCGTCGGCGATCCGGTAGTCATCGAGGGAATACGCGGAGGCGACCGCGTCGGGGTTGCCGCGCATCCGCTTGATCCGCTCGGACGCGACGGAGCGTTGCCACAGCCCGATCAACCAGAGACCGGTGACGCCCCAGGACGCGAGCTCGTCGAGCGCCTCGTCCGGCACGGCGTCGAGCGTCCGGATATCGCGCTGGAACCGACGGGACAGCTGGTCCAGCCAGACGTAGGTGCTCTTGGCCATGAGGACCAGCCGCGGCATCCAGGCGGAATCCACGGAAAAGCGCTCGGGCTCATCGACGAGGCCGCCGAACGAGGGCGTGTGCACCTCGCGACCGTCGGTCGGACCACCGAAGCGCTGGTGGAGCGCATGCTCCTCCTCGGCCAGGATGCCGATCGCGATGTCGAGCCGGCCGATGAGCGCGTCGAGATCGGACCCGAGGAGCCCTCCCCAGTGATCCCGGATGTACCGAAGCTGACCAGACAGCGACGTCGGCGCGTGGCGGGCAGGTTCGCGCAGTAGCTCGATGAGCGAGGTCCTCGTCCCGTCCCCGATCTCGATCTCGTCTCCACTCCCGAAGACCGCCTCGAGGCCTTCGATCGCCTCGTCGTAGCGGGTCCCATCGGCGAGGACGCGGTCGTCGACGAGCTCGCGGAGCGGGCCGATCGCCGGGTTCTCGTTGCTGAAGCGGGTGAGCAGCAGCTCCTCGAGTCTGACCAGCGGCGGTTCGGGGTCGGGACCGGTCCCCGGGAACGCGGCACCGAATCGGTCGAGCACGTGGTCGAACTCGTCGCGCATGCGTCGGCGGAGGTCGCGCATCGCTTCGGCCATGGTCGGTCCGCCCTCGGCGTCCTGGCGCGTGATGACCAGGTGCCCGATCTCGTGGAGCAACCCGAGCGCACCGATCTCCCCGGCCGAGACGCCGGCCGCCTCCGGCGGCCGGGCATCGTTCATGCGCTGGGCAAGGATGCGGATGGCGGCGATGTCGGCGACTGCGAGGTCACCGCGGATGCCGAGGAGCCCGCCGTCGATCTCGTAGCGCTCGCGCGCGGTCCTGCGGACGTGGAAATCGCGAACGTGGAGACCGCGAACGTGGAGGTCGCGCGACCAGTCGGTGGCCGTCCCGAGGACGTGCTCGAAGGCTCGGTCGCCGTCACCATCCATCGCCGAAGGATGGCACGCGCGGTGGCGCTGGATCAGACGGCCTGGGCCTCGCTGGGGCGCTCCGCGGCGACGTGTTCGATGGCGCGGCGCAAGAGTTCGAGACCGGCGGGGTCGAACTCGTACGACCACTGCCGGATGCGGTCCTGGTCGTGCATCTGGCGATCGAGGCCGGCGCTGAGCGCTTCGCGCGACATCAGGATGAGATCCGCTGTGTCATCGACGACCCTGAGCTGTTCCGTCTCGCCGATGAGCGCCGGGACGATCTCGACGCCCGAGGTCCCGGACAACTGGAGCGTCTCGAGCATGTTCTCGGCCCCACGCTCGTTCGCACACACCAGCCCGACGCGGGATCCCGGTTCGAGCATCGCGATCTCGTGCACGAGCTCGAGATAGCCCGGGCCGACGAGCATGGCCACGACCGGCAGCCTGCCCGCGGCAAGCACCTGCGCCTCGTCGGCGTGGAACGTCGTCGTCGCGACGATGTCGTAGTGGAACTTCTCGAGCCGCGCGGGCAGGTCGTCGATGAGCGCGCCCTCGGCTTCGATCATGCCCGGGAAGGCATCCACGAGACGCTCGGCGTCGTAGCCCGCATCGGCGTTGGTGCACTCGGCGAAAAGGACGCGGACGACCGGTCCGGGCCGCTTCCGCTCGCTCGCCGCGGCGAACGTCGCTGACGCCACCTCGTCGGCGGTGAAGCCGGCATGGGCCGCGCGACGGAGCAGCTCGGCGACGATCCCCGCCAGGGCTTCCGCGCCGCGTCGTTGCGGCGGTCGATCGGCGACATGGGTCCCGGCGCCGTGCCGGCTCGTGACGTAGCCGCTATCCGCGAGGCGCCGGTAGACGGCGCGGATGGTGTTCGGGTTGACGCGGAGCGCAGCGCCGAGCTCCCGGACGGGTGGCAGCCGCGATCCAGGCAGGAGCCGCCCCGAATCGATCTGGTAGGCGAGCTGCCAGTAGATCTGCGTCGAGATGGGGACGTCGGAGTCGCGCTCGACGTCGAGCCCACCGCCGTGACCGACGGTCGACGGGAGGGGCGTCGGGGCACCGGTGTCCATTGACATAGCGCGGGAGTCCAAATATCCTCGAGTGACCGAACCGACTATAGCAATCCGGACCCTCGTCAGCCCGTGGCGCGCAGGCCGCGGGCTGACGGATTCCCGGCTGACGACGCGCCGATCGGCGCTCCTTCCGCGGTCTCGGCAGGGCTTTCCACAGGCTGGATCTCCTCGACCGCGCGGTCGCGCGTCGTCGTCACCGTGTTCCCGATCGACCTGGACCAGCGCTCGCCGGGTTCGAGATGGACCGGCCACGACAGGAGCAGGCCGCTGCCCTGATAGACGCGCTCGAAACCGTCTTCGGAGTTGGAGACCGTCTCGATCGGCGCGAACCATGCGTCCGCGTCGCTCGTCGTCGAGCTGACCGACACCCCGATGTCGTCGTTGCCCTGGGCCACCGTCGAGATACCCGCGGCGGAACCGCTCGTATCGTGGGCGACTCGACCGCCGCCGACGTCCCACCACGCGGCCGGGTTGCCGCCACCGCCCAGCATCGTCAGGGAGATCTCGATCCCGACTCGCGCGTCCAGTGGCGGTCCGCCGAGATGCTCGATCTCGATTTCGATCGAGAGTGTCGGCGCCCGTCGGTCACCGCCGAGGGACAACGCCTTCGTCGCGGCGACCCGCGCCTGCCCGATCGTCGTTTCCCGGCGGACCACGAGGCGGCCGTGCTCGAGGGCATCGACGGTGTACGCCCCATCGACGAGGTCGCCGAGGTCCTCGGTCCCCGCCGCTGCCCAGTCCTCTGCAGCGACATCCGCGGGCAGGACCCGGATCAGCCCGGACCGGCGCTCGTATCGGTCGTAGACGAGACGCTCCGCGAGGCCCGTCTCCTTGGCGCGGACGGTCTCGTGGATCGATGCCGGCGCATCGGTCTCGTCGTTGCCGTCGCCCTCGCCAGCGCCATCGCCGCCGGGATCGAGAGCCCGCACCTGGGCGTGGTACGCCTCCGGCCGCCGCCGAAGGACGGCTGCGAGAGCGTGCCGGACCGACCGGATATCCCACGACCCGATGCCCGCGCCCTCCGCCAGGTCCACCGTGACGACCTGGCCCGCATCGCTCAGCCGCACCTCGTGGATCCCGTCAAGGTCGATGTCGCGGAGCTCCGCGCAGACCGTCGAGCCCGTCGCCGCCTCGGCGAGGTCCTCCGCCCCGATCAGGTGCTCCCAGGTCGCGAGGCGCATGTGGCTGATGTACACCCCGCCGAACAGCCCGTGCCAGTAGGCGTCGTTCGACTGTCCCTGGTAGAGGTGCACGAGTGCCCGACCGCGATCCGGCTCTTCGGGCATCGCTGCGACGGCGTCGGAGATCGACAGCATCCGCTTGTGCAGGTCGTTCACTTCGCGGTACTTCACTTGGAAGTTCCGCCACGACGCGCCGCGCAGCCAGCGCGCTTCGGGAAGGCGCTCCTCCTGGGCACGGTGGAGGATGCGGGTGAACTGCAGTCCCTCGTCGGCCGGCAACGCCCACGCGCCCATCTCGGCGTACGACCCCGTCGGGATGTACACGCGTCCGACCGGTGCGTGGTCCTCGAGCCACGCCGATGGCGTCGTCGTCGATAGCCAGTCGGCGTTCGCCTCGAGCGCCGTGAAGAACCGCTCGACCCACTGGCGTTCGCCCCAGCAGTGCTCCCATGTCGTGGGCCAGCCACCGAATTTCTCGCCGTCGTCGCCCATCACCCCGACTCGGTCGCCCGCCTCGGTCGCGTGCGCGCGGAGGTAGTCGATCACGTCGTCGACCTCGCGGAACGGGATTCGATACCTCAGCCCCTGCTCTGTCCCGAAGACGCGCAGGAGGTGACCCTGGTCGTCTGTCGTGTACGGCCCCCACAGGTCGTCCTCGGGGATCGCGGCGGCCCGGAAGTGCGCGTCGTCCAGGATCGTCCAGTCGTAGCCTGCGGCGACGAGCGACGTCGGCAGATCGGGTTCCCAGACGCGCTCCGCCAGCCACGCGCCCCGCGGCCGCCGGCCGAACAGCGCCTCGAGCTCGTCGCCCATCCGTCGCAGCTGTCCCACGCGGTCTCGCTCAGGGAGGGCCACGAGCACCGGCTCGAAATACCCGCCGCCCAGGATCTCGACCTGGTCGCGCTCGACGAGCGCGCGGAGCCGCTCGACCGTGTCGCCACGCTCGGCGATCAGCCAGCCGAGCAACGGACCGGTGTAGTGGAGGGACAGCCGGACCTGCGGGTGTCGCTCGAGGGCGTCGACCATCGGCGCGTACGCCTTCTCGAACACCTCGGCGAAGACCCAACCGAAGTTGCCGACCGGCTGGTGGTTGTGGAGCGCGAGGGCCAGCGAGATCCGCGGCGCCACCGGGGCTCAGCCCGCCTCGGTGACGACCGGTTCGGCGGGCGGGGCGGCGACCTCGACGCCAGCCGCGGGCAGATACAGGCCCTCCGCGTACTGCTGCAGCATCCGGGTCGTGGAAAAGTCCCACAACGAGGACGCCATCGCGCCGCGCATCACCTCGATCCAGCGGCGGGGGATGCCGGCCTCGTCGCGGTCGTAGTAGGCCGGCACGAGCTCCTGCTCCAGCAGCCGATACAGGTCCTCCGCGTCCGACCAGTCCTGCGCGGCCTCATCAGGGTTCTGTTCACGGCCGCCGATCGCCCAGCCGTTGTCGCCCTCGTAGCCCTCGTCCCACCAGCCGTCGAGGACGCTGATGTTCGGGACGCCGTTCTGGGCCGCTTTCATGCCCGACGTGCCGGACGCCTCGAGCGGCCGGCGCGGATTGTTCAGCCAGGTGTCGACACCCTGGACGAGGAACCGTCCGACCCGCATGTCGTAGTCCTCGAGGATGAACACCCGGCCACGGAGCTTCGGCGACCGAGAGTGCTGGAAGATCTCCTGGATCACCCGCTGGCCTGGACGGTCGGCCGGGTGGGCCTTGCCCGCGAAGATGACCTGGACGGGTCGGTCGGCGTGCCACAGGAGCCGGGCCAGGCGGTCCATGTCGGTGAAGAGGAGGCCGGCCC
>DATHTG010000257.1:0-5688 GCA_035463515.1 Candidatus Limnocylindrales bacterium | reverse complement strand
GCCCGCGTACATGACCGCCACCCGGTCGCACATCTCGGCGACGACGCCCAGATCGTGGGTGATGAGGATGATCGCGGTGCCGGTCTCGTCGCGGAGGTTGCGCATGAGGTCGAGGATCTGGGCCTGGATCGTCACGTCGAGCGCGGTCGTCGGCTCGTCGGCGATGAGCAGCTCCGGCTCGCACGCGAGTGCCATCGCGATCATGATCCGCTGCGCCATCCCGCCCGACATCTCGTGGGGATACGAGTTGAGGCGCCGCTTCGGGTCCGGGATGCCAACCATCCGGAGGAGGTCGAGGGCGCGTGCCTCGGCCGCCTTGCCGCGCATGCCGCGGTGGATCCGGAGGACCTCCTCGATCTGCGTGCCGACGTCCCAAACCGGGTTCAGCGAGGACGTCGGCTGCTGAAAGATCATCGAGATCCGTTCGCCCCGGTAGCGCCGCATCTGCTCGCTGGAGAGCGTGAGCAGGTCGGTGCCGTCGAACAGGACGGTGCCGCCCTCGATCCGCCCGGGCTTGGCGACGAGCCGCATGATCGACAGGCTCGTCACGCTCTTGCCGCAGCCCGAGTCGCCGACGAGGCCCATGATCTCGCCGCGGTCGACGTGGAAGTCGATCCCGTCGACGGCCCGGACGACGCCGTCGCGGGTGTGGAACGACGTGCGCAGCCCCGCGACCTCGAGCAGCGGCCGCTCGCCCCGCGCTCGGCGCGGGCGCCGCGCCGAGGCCGGGACCAGCTCCTCGACGATGGTCTCGTTGAGCGGTGTGGCCAGCGACTCGGCGGCGCCGCTGCCTCCGTCTCCCTCCACCTCGATGATCGTCCCGCGCTGCTCGTCGGTCATCGGTTGAGCCGCGGGTCGAGGGCGTCGCGAAGGCCGTCGCCGAGCAGGTTGAAGCCCAGGACGGTGAATGTGATCGCGAGGCCTGGAGCGAGGATCACGTGGGGCGAATTGAAGATCTGGCTCCGCTCGATGGCGATCATTGAGCCCCACTCGGGAGCGCCGATCGGGGCCGCACCAACGAACGCGAGTGCGGCGATCTCGAGGACCGCCGTGCCGATTCCGAGCGTGCCCTGGACGATGAGCGGCGTGATCGCGTTCGGCATGATCCGGCGGGTCAGGATTCCCAGCGACGACTCGCCCAGTGCGCGTGACGCGGTCACGTAGTCGTTTTCCTTCGCCGACAGCACCGACGAGCGAACGAGGCGCGCGTACACGGGAATCGACACAATCCCGATCGCGTACAGGGCATTGATGTAGCTCGTGCCGAGGGCGATGACGATCGCGATCGCGAGGAGCAGGGATGGAAACGCGAGGATAACGTCCATGACTCGCATAAGGACGTTGTCGACGTTGCCGGCCATGTAGCCGGCGACCGCCCCGACCATCGTCCCGACCACGATCGCGAACCCGACCGCGGCGAACCCGATCGGCAGCGACGTCCGGGTTCCGAAGATGACGCGGCTGAAGAGGTCGCGGAAGTTGCCGTCGGTGCCGAAGATGTGCTGCGGCTCGTCGACCGGGCAGCCCAGCAGGTGAATGCACGGCGGATCGCGCTTGATGACTCCCTCCTCGATGCCGAGGAGCGTCTGGTCGGGGTCGTGGGTGGCGATGATCGGGGCGAAGACCGCGATGAAGACGAGGATCCCGAGCATGACGAGCCCGACGACCGCCGAGCGCTGGCGCAGGATGCTCGCGAGGGTGTCGCGCCACAGGCTCGCGGGCCGGCCCCGGACGACCGTGTCTGCGGGTGCGACCGCCGCCGGCGTGGACCCGCTCATGCGTACCGAACCCGAGGGTCGAGAAAGCCATAGGCGATGTCGACAATGAGGTTGATGGCGACGTAGAAGACCGCGATCATCAACGTCAGGCCCTGGATCACGACGTAGTCCCGGCCCGTGATCGCCTCGAACATCGTTCGCCCGACCCCGGCCAGATTGAACACGGTCTCGGTGAGCACGGCGCCGGACAGCAGGCCGCCGAGTTGGAGGCCGATGACCGTGACGATCGGCAGGAGCGCATTGCGCGCGGCGTGGCGCAGTACGACGCCTCGTTCGCGAAGGCCCTTGGCCCGGGCGGTGCGGACGTAGTCCTGGCCGAGTACCTCGAGCAGGCTGGAGCGAGTGATTCGGGCAATGATCGCGAGCGGGATCGTGCCGAGCGCGACGGCGGGCAGGATGAGGTGGCGCATCGCGTCAACCCACGCTCCGAACTGGCCGGTGATGAGTGCACTGATCGTGTAGATGCCTGACAGGAAATCGAGCAGGCCGCGGGGCAGGCCCGTCAGGCCTGTCAGGCCCCACACGTCCGCGAGCGATCTGACTGTCACCCCGGAGCTCAGGCGACCTGACGGCGGCAGCGCCAAGGGCGTGTCCTTGAACGTGATCGCGAACAGGAACGCGAGGAGCAGGCCAAGCACGAAAACCGGCATCGAGACGCCGATATTGGCGAAGACCATCGTGCCGACGTCCACCGCGGAGTTGTGACGGATCGCCGAGAGCAGGCCGAGCGGCACGCCGACGACGATCGCCAGGACCATCGCCCAGAACGTCAGTTCGATCGTCGTCGGAAGTCGCTCGATGAGTAGCTGCGTCACCGGCCGGGAGTGCTTGATCGAGTCGCCGAGGTCGCCGCTCGCTAGCTGCTGCACGTAGAGCCCGAACTGGACCGGGATCGGCTGGTCGAGGCCGTACCGGACGATGAACGCGTCGCAGACCTCGTCGGTCGCCCGCTCGCCGAGCACGGCGCGGCATGGATCGCCGGGGATGAGCCGGGCGAGGGCAAACACGAAGAACACGATCCCGAACAGCACGGGAATCGTTACGAGCAGCCGACGCACGATGAAGCGGGTCACGGCAGAGGCTTGATCCGATCCGCGGGGGTGAGAGTCAGCGGTTATTCGAACGGGGGCGCCCTATGGACGCCCCCGTTCAATGCGTGCGAGCCGACCGCCTAGCTGGCCGGCGGGTTGAGGAAGCCTCCCCACAGGCCGGGCCAGTACTCGAACGCACCGGAACGACCGATATGGAGTGGGTGCTGGGTGTCCCACTGGGCGGCGTAGCTGACGACGACGTCATTCGCGTCGAGCTTCGCGCCGTCAGTGAACGTGACACCCGGGCGCAGTGCGCAGGTCCACGTGGTGGCGTCGTCGTTCGGCGTGCACTCGGTTGCGAGGGCCGGCTCCTGCGCCGTCCCGCCGACCTCGTACGCGTAGAGCGCCTCGTTGACCTGCTCGCAGGCCCGGAGCGACTCACCGTCGGTCTCGTCGCCGCAGTACAGGCTGAGCGGCTCCGCGTTCTGGATCCACACGATCGCGTCGCGGTCCGCCGCCTGCATCACCGAGAAGACCTCGTTGCTGAGTGGCGAGGCATGCGACCCGTCCACGTCCGCCTTGAAGGCGGTGCCGGATGCGCCGTGGGCCACGATGACCGCCGGCACGTGCTGCTTGATGAGGTTGTTCGCCTCGGTGTACGCCTGCTGGCGGGTTGCCTCATCGAGCGAGGTGGCGCCGGTCGTCAGCGCGGCGACGATGTCCGGGAACGGCTGGCCGAACTTGGCGCCCGAGCCTGAGCCGAAGTGGTAGTCGAGGAAGTTGGTCGGATCCGGATAGTCGGCGCCCCACCCGAGCAGGAAGATCCCGTCGAGCGTGCCGGCCGCATTCGCGTCGAGGAACGCGCCTGACTCCTGGAGGTCCAGGGCGGCGTCGATGTTCAGGTTCGTCTTGAGCTGAGACTGGATCTCCGTCGCAATCTGGGGCGGGTCCGGCAGGTAGCCGCGAACCGCCGCGCGGAACTGAAGCTTCGTCGAGATCGTGTCGATGCCCTCCTCGGCCATGCCTTCGGCGAGCAGTGCCTTGGCCGCCTCGAGGTCAAAGTCCCAGAACGTGTCGCCCTGGCAGGCGAAGGGCACGTTGCACGGGGTGAAGTACTCGGCGACCTCCGAGCCTTCCGGATAGAAGTTCTCGACGATCCGCTGGCGGTCGATGCCCATCGCGATCGCCTGGCGGATCTTCTCGTTCGTCCAAGGCTTGATCGTGTTGTTGAAGCCGAGGTAGAACGTGTTGAGCGGCTCGCGGACGTTGAACTTCAGCGAGCTGTCGCCCTGGATCGTCGCGATGTCGTCGGTGCCCGGATTGTCGATCCCGTCGACGTTGCCGGACTGCAGCTCGAGCAGGCGCTGGGCGGCTTCGTCGCTCCAGCGGAACTCGAGGTTCGGCGTGCGGGCCTTCTGACCCCAGTAGTTCTCGTTGGCCGTGTAGACCAGGCGGTTGCCCTTGCTCCACTCGGTGACCATGTACGGACCGGTCCCTACGGGATTGTCGAGATACGACTTGTCCGCAGCGTGCGCGGTCAGGTAGTCGGAATCCCAGATGCCGAACACGCTGAACGCGATCTTCGGGATGAAGGCCGGGTCCGGCGCGCACAGCTGGAACTCCACGGTCAGCTCGTCGAGCGCCGTGATCTTCTTCATCAGTCCCGTGTACCCGTCGGTGCCGCACGGGGCCTCGCCGGACTCGGGATACGCCATCGCCGAGTAGTTCGGGTCGGGCGTCGACGGCGCGACTGACTGGGCCGGCGGCTCACTACCGCCGGCGCTCGGCGTGGGTGTTGCCGTCGTGCCGGCACACGCCGAGAAGACGATCGCTGCGCCCGCCAGCAAGGCGGCGAGCCGCGGCGACCAGCGCCTGGATGCTCGTGACATGCGCATGACTCCTCCACTGCCGCCCGATGCCCGGCGTGCGTCCTCCCTGCCGGGGCCCACGGGCGCGCGTCCTCACGCGGCCGATCGGCCGCGTGCGCGATGCGCCGGAAGCCTAGCATCCGCCGCGCCCAGCCGCCATCACCGATCGGTGCGGAACTGGTCGCGTATGCTCGCGCCATGAACCGCGCCAGGATCGCCCTCGCGCAGATCGCGCCCAAGCTCGGGGCGCTCGACGACAACATCGAGCGTCACTACGAGATCCTCGAGGGCGCGCGCGCCGACAAGGTCGACCTCGTGGTCTTTCCCGAGCTCGGCCTCACCGGGTACCTGCTCCAGGACCTCGCGGCCGACGTCGCGATGCGGCTCGACGACCCACGCCTGGGCTCGCTCGTGGCCGAGACGCGCGGGCTGTCGGCCGTCCTGTCGTTCGTGGAGGAGTCCGCGGACCACCGCCTGTTCATCGCTGCCGCGCTCGTCGAGGACGGCGCGATCCGCCATGTCCATCGCAAGCTGTTCCTGCCGACGTACGGGCTGTTCGACGAGCGGCGCTTCTTCGCCGCAGGCGACCTGCTGCGGGCCGCGCCGTCACGGCTCGGGGCCGGGGTCGGCCTCGCCGTGTGCGAGGACTTCTGGCATCTCGCGGTGCCGCAGCTGCTCGCGCTCGACGGGGCGCAGATCCTCGTCAACGTCTCGTCCTCGCCCGGGCGTGACCTCGCCTCGACGAACGAGGTCGGGCTCGGGACGGCGACGTCGTGGCGGTCGATGATGCGGACGTACGCCCAGCTGACGACGTCGTTTGTCGTGTTCTGCAACCGGGTTGGGGTCGACGAGTCGATCTCGTTCTGGGGAGGGTCCGAGGTCATCGCCCCGACCGGCGAGCGGCTGCTCGGCGCGCCGTTGTACGACGAGGGGATCTTCACCATCGACATCGCCCTCGGCGACGTCCGGCGTGAACGGATCTCGCTGCCGCTCCTGCGCGACGAGCGGCCC